>NZ_JCACKQ010000037.1:0-59465 GCF_059505465.1 Symplocastrum torsivum
AAGTAGTTGGAGATACAACACTCCCTACGGCAGAGAGATCGCTCGTTACAGGCAACCCCAACTTTCAGATTGATGGCGGAGCAAAGCGGGGTGGCAATCTGTTCCACAGCTTCCAGCAATTCTCCATCCCTACAGGGGGTTCAGCCTATTTCAACAATGCCGCTGATGTGCAAAACATTTTCAGCCGCATTACAGGTGGGTCGATTTCTAATATTGATGGATTAATTCGAGCCAATGGCACGGCTAATCTGTTTTTGCTCAATCCGAATGGGATTCTGTTTGGTCCGAATGCCTCCCTCAACATTGGCGGCTCCTTTGTGGCAACGACGGCGGATGCTCTCGGCTTTCCTACAGGTGAGGTGTTCAGCAGCGATGCCACACAACCCTTGCCGAGTCAGTTGCTCACCGTCAATCCCAATGCGTTTTTCTTTAACCAACTGATGCCCCAACCCATCACGGTGCAAGCTCGTTTTGACGACAGGGTTTTCACTGGTGATACCACTTATGTTACTTTTGATACCAGTATTAATGGCACCGGGTTGCACGTTCCTCCTGGACAAAACCTCATGCTGGTGGGTGGAGCGATTCAATTCAATAATGGAGAACCCTTCATTCCCCCAGATGATTCGAGTTATTACGATGGGGGCTGGTTGATTAGTCCGGGCAGCAATGCGGAGCTAGGAGCGGTCGGTGGGGTAGGAAGCGTTGGGTTATCGACAACTGGCTCAGATTGGCAATTGACGATACCGCCGCAAGTACCAAGAGCCGATGTGTCCTTGAGCAATGACAGTGGCATTTTTACGGTGGGAGTCGGTGGCAGTATTCGAGTGCTCGCCCGCGACATTGATATCCTCGACAGAAGTAACCTTGAGATGGGAATTCCCGGCGATTCGACGTTACCCGATGCCCAAACTGGAGAGATAGAGCTGAACGCAACGAACTCTATCACAATTAGCGATAGCGACGTGAAGAACAAATTGCATGGATATGGACAGGGAAATCTCGGCAGCATCAATCTGACGGCGGGCGATCACATTTTGATAGATCGCACTAAGCTAATGACTCAAGTGGATGGGTATGCTGTTGGCAATGCTGGCGATATTAACATCACCACGGGTTCGCTTTCGGTCACGGGTTTGGTCACAGAGTCGGTCGTGGATACGAGTGCGCTATCTACCGTCGCGTATGGACGGGGAAATTCAGGCAACATAAACATTAATGCCCGCGATACCATTTCTTTGGGTCAGGTTGACCCAATCTCAGGCTTTTTCCCGCAGGTATGGATACAGAGCCATATAGGAGGTATAGGTAACGCTGGCGATATTAACATCACCACGGGTTCTCTTTCGCTTACAGCCACTCGAGTGTTATCCTACAACTCTTTTGGAGATGGAGAAGGCAATGCAGGCAATATCACTATCAATGCCCGCGATACCGTTTCTCTCAGAGACTTCTCTCACCTGTTGTCTTGGGCAACGTATGGACAGGGAAATGCAGGCAGGGTAACCATTCATGCTGGCGATAGCGTCTCTCTTGATAGCGGTTCTAGTATCAATGCCTCGGTCTCAAACCAATACCTCCCAGGATCTGTTGTTCCTCGAGCAGACACTGTTGTCGGTGATGGTGGCGATATTGAGATCACGACAGGGTCGCTATTTCTCACCAATGGTGGTAACATCACTTCCCTCACAGGAGCACAGGGAAATGCAGGCAGTGTAACTATCAATGCTCGCGATCGGGTCTCTATTGAGGGTGATTTCTTTCTAGAGCCTCCCCCTGGGGTATGGGGTCCTAGAGCATATTACACCAGCGGTATCTTCACACAAGTGCTTTCAGACGATCTGTGGGGTCAACTCGAAGGTGGACGTGAGAGGACGGTATGGGGTCGAGGAGTGGGTGAAGGAGGAGATGTAAATATCACCACAGGCTCACTCTCTCTGACCAATGGGGGTGCCATTAATACCTCCACGCGGTGGCAGGGAAATGCGGGTCGCGTCACCATCAATGCTCGTGACTCAGTACACATTAGTGGCACAGCTCCAATTCGTCCCGACCTCGCCAGTGGGATAACAACCTCAGCCGAGTCACAAGCGATGGGAAGCGCAGGAGATGTCAGCCTCACCACAGGCTCACTCACCGTTGCTGACCAAGGCTCCATCACCACGGCGACACGGGGGCAAGGTGATGCTGGCAGTATCACAGTGAGTGCCGACACAGTTGGTTTGAGCCGTGGCGGGCGATTGGTCTCGACAACATCGAGTAACAGCCGGGCGGGTGACATCACACTGAACACACCTGACCTGCAACTTGCGGGTGCAACCAGTGGTTTGTTTACCGAAACCACCAGTGCTGGAGAGGCAGGGGACTTAACCATTCAACCCGGGAGCAACGAGCAAACCCTGCGGGTGAACTTGCAACAGGGGGCACAAATCTCGGCTTCAACGCGCGGCAGTGGGGATGGAGGAGACCTGACAATTACCGCTCCCGAGTCGATCGCGCTGACCGGAGATGGTTCTATCATCGCGGCTGAAACGGGCGGCGGTGGCACGGGTGGTAACTTAACGCTGCGAACGGGCAACCTCAGCATTCAAAATGGCGCACAAGTCAGCGTTAGTAGTTCCAGCACGGGTAGTGCAGGTTCTTTATTTGCCGATGCCGAGCGCATCTTTCTCAACAATGGGGGCAGAATTCGAGCCGACACGTCTGGGGGTGGGGGCAATATTAATTTGCGCTCGTCCTTGATTCTCTTACGCAACGGCAGCAACATCTCAACCAATGCAACTGGAGACAACATCCCTGGTGGGAATATTGCCATTGATACCCAGTTTCTGATTGCTGTGCCTAAGGAAGATAGCAATATTAGCGCCAATTCTCGGAATTTTCGGGGCGGGAATGTTAGCCTCAATGCCTATTCTATTTTTGGCATTCAACCGCGCCTGATACCCACCCCCCTAAGCGACATCACCGCGACCGGAGCGACTTCTGCCTTAGCTGGCACGCTCGATGTCACAACCGCAGCAATTGACCCAACGGCTGGGTTAGTGGCATTACCCACTGACTTTGTGAACGCATCAGGGTTAATTGCCCAAGGCTGTCCTGCCGATAAGGGTAACTTCTTCACGATCACAGGTCGAGGCGGATTGCCCCCCACACCGGAACAACAGCTAGACGATGATGCCCCATGGCTTGACCGCCGCCGACTAACAGTGCCTCAACAGACAACGACTCGACAAGATGAGAGCAATCAGCACTCACATGGCAGCAGTCACACGTTAGAGGGAAGAACAATCACCCGCGCCCCAATCGTAGAAGCAACCGGATGGCAAATTAGCCGCACTGGGCAAGTCATACTGGTTGCCAACCCATCTAGCCCAATGGTGCAAAATTCGTTAAGTCAGGCGCTCGCCTGTAACGGTAGGAGGTAAGCACTTAAGGGTTAACCAAAAACTGCACACTGCTACTGGCTCCGTGTACATAGCAAGAGCAGGGGGAGAGAAGATCTATCTTTGAACGCAACTTACAATAGGAAGCGAGCGCGGCTTTTATCCCTGATCTCCAGCTTCTTGAGTAACCACCTCAGGCTGTGCGGGTTCCTTGGATTGGCTGAAACCGGGATATCCACTTTTCCCGGTTCCCAATGTTTTGATTAACCTTCATCAACACAAGTGCAACGCTTCTCGCTGTGCCATCTGATTGGGTGAATCAAGGCTTTTTCGATTCAGTTGCCGATTGTTTGACCGATTGAGATGGGTTGTCGTCTAAGATGACTTTCCCGACATCTCCGATTACTGGCGACAGCATCGATAAACTTGCCGCCGCTCCCAACACCTGCTCGTCCTTCACCTCCAGGTACGCATTCAATTGTGCTAAGTCCCGATGTCCGGAGTAGGTGGCAATCACCTTTAACGGGATGCCCGCATTACTCATTTGAGTCAGGGCTGTGCGTCTAAATGAATGGGTACTCACGCCCTCAATTCCCACTATTGCACATGCCTTCCGCAAGACCCTGGCAGCGGAGTCGGGGTTGATGTGGGAGTGCTTGTCGTAGCGACCGGGGAATAAGTAGGGGTCAGAAGCTTCCGGGTAGTAGGTGACTAAGAAGGCTCTCAAGTCGGGAATGATGGGAATGGTTCGGGTTCCTAGTTGCCCCTTGGTTTGGCTTTTTCTAATCGTTAAGTGTGAGCGCACTCTGCCACTCTTGTCAAAAACGTCTTCTGTAAGAAGCGTGCAAACTTCATTAATTCTTGCTGCACTAAACAGTGCTGTGGCAAACAGACAGCGGTAAAAGGGATCTGGGAGACCCTCGTTAAATAACAACTGGATCTCTGTTTGAGTGAGTATTTTTCCCCTTCCATGCCTGTTTCGCTTCAACTACACGCACCTCACGCTTGGCACAGACATACCGCAGTGAGGGGTCGCGTGTCTAGGGGATGGGTTGAAAGCTACTATGAACGTGATACGATTCGCCCATGAACGAGCGATGCTTTGTAGCCGTAGCAGCGAGAAAGGGCGGTGTCGGGAAGACGGTAGTCGCCTGTGGATTAGCGTCGGCACTAGCTCATCAGGGGCGGCGAGTCTTGGTTATTGACCTCGATCCGCAGTCCAATGCGGCTTATGTTTTGGGAGTCGATCCGATCGCGCCTGGGACTGCCGAACTTTTGACTGGGGGTGCGGTGTCACCCTTAGAAGCAACTCAAGAGCTTCATGTACTTCCTGGGGGACCGGAATTGGGGAGTCAAAGGATTCAATCGCTTCATCCCGAAGAATTGGCAGAGGCGGTGATTAGCTTAAACTATGATGTTATCGTCTTCGATTGTCCTCCTGGCAATGAGTATCTGGAGCGGTTAGGTGTAGTTGCGGCTGATGTAGCGTTGGTTGTGACGAATGCTCATCCCCTTGCCGTCATCGGAGCCGAACGAGTCCTGGAAATTTTGGAGAGCTATCAGTTGAAGGGCAGGCGGGGTCCAGGGCGATGGGCGCTCGTCTTATCGCAAATCGATGCCCGACGCTCGTTGGACAAGCAAATTGCGCCTCAATTAGCTTTGAGATATCCGCAGATTCCACGGTTTGTGATTCCCCAAGACACTACACTCTCCCTGGCAGCGGCAGAACAGGTGCCGCTGATGGATTATGATGCCAATTGTCGTGGAGCCACTGAACTGGTAGCCCTCGCTCAATGGGTTCTAGACCCCGACTCATTCAAGGGAGCTAATAATGCCTAGACGACGCTCACGGACTGAAGTATGGGATGCCGCACACCAGACGGCAGAGCGACTGCATGACCAGGACGAAAAGGCAGCGGCGGTGGCCCAACGGGAGCGGACACAAGGTACGACGCTGCCCTTGGAGCAAATTTTGGACAGGGAAACAGATACCCGACCCTTGAAAGGTCAGCATGTTACTCAATTGGCGGAATCGATCGCGGTGTTGGGACTAATAGAGCCGTTGGTTGTCGATAATCGAGGACGCTTGTTGGCTGGGGGACATCGGAAAGCGGCGATCGCTTCTATCAGGGAAAATAATCCGGAAGCGTATGCTCAGCACTTTCCAGATGACTTGGTTCCCGTCAGAATGATGCCTTTCAATGCGGATGAAGACCCAGAGCAAGCACTACAAGTTGAAATTAGTGAAAACGAAAAACGACGGGACTATACCCCTAATGAAGTTCGCGCTTTAGCCGAACGATTACGATCTGCTGGGTATGTGGATACCCCCGGTCGTCCATCTAAAGAGGAGAAACGACTCCGACCCGCATTGGAAGTGATTGTGGGCAAGAGTTTGAGGAGTGTAAGGCGATATCTTACTGAAGGAAAACCTGTCCAAGTTGGACAGGTTTCTAAAAAAACAGCTCTGCGACAGGCTTTAAAGGCGCTGGAACAATGGATAAGCCTTCCCGACTCCGAAAAAAACACTCCGGCTGAAAAACAACTCACCAAGAAGCTGCCACAGCTATTAGAGCTGATTGAGAAAGCGCTCGCCTTAAAATAGAAGTCTTGACTACCGCGATCGCCTCTTCCTCTGAAGCTTGGGCAACAACCCAAAGGGTTCAACTGAAAGAGGTCTGTAGTGCTAAACGCTTCGGAGACCAGCATTCAGCTTTCTGAAGAAAATCGCGCCTCCCTTCCCAAAAATAGGTGATCGCTACTGCTGAGGAGAACAGCAAGGAACAAAGGACTCTGGGGCTAGCCTTTCCAAGCCAACAGACTGCAACAAACCTGCCCAGTTACTACGAAGTTGGTCATCCTGTGGAGCGGCACGGTGGAGTTCAGCAAGACCCGTTACAGCCTCATACCAAATCCCCTCAGTGGCATACAATGTAATGCGCTCCAGTGGGTTTGCTGACTCTAACTGCCGCTTCAGTTCAGGGCGTTCAACTCGTCGAACCGAACCATTTACAAAAACAAACTTATCTTTGTTTTGTGAATCACAATAAACGACAAAGTGCCAATCATAATTCTTGTCAGCGTCTAGAGAGGTTGTGGACGGAAGGTGAAAACTGACAATACCTGGTGATGTTCCCCTTCCCGGAATCTTGGTTTCGTAGATATAAGTTTCCCCCTCCTTCAGCACAAACTCTACAGAGTGTTCGGGCGTGAGTGTATAAGGCACGTAAAACAAAAAAGTGGGAGACTCGCTTACTGTTAACCCCACGCCAGTGTCGGGTACTAAGGCAGTCAGAGGGGGCTTATTCTCAACCAAACATTCGCCACGGCTTCCCCCACCTTCTCGCTTCCGAGGTCTGCCGTCCTCGTCAAAGCCAGGTACCGCTTCATTTGACACGGGTGGCGGGATGAAGCGTACTCCCCCTCCTTTTCGATTCAGAGGTATGCCATCCCCTGCAAAATTGTTTAACTGTTCTTGTCCGCGACTAGGAGCGTTATTGACAGGTCTAGGAGATTGTGCGCTCACTTGTAAGGGGTAAGCTATGGAACTGGCGAAGGTCAATGCGAATAGGCAACCCAGCGTAATGGGCTGAAAATGCAATCTTTTGTTAGTCATGATCGAAAATCAGATGTCTACTGCTGTTGTTGGTTCTGAAATGAAATACCCTGTAAGCCACAACGCTCCCCCCTGTAGCGGCTAAGACCAAAGCTGATGGAACGAGTGGCACCCATGCCCCTTGTAGCAAGAGGACAAAGCAGAGTCCATACAAGGTACTCAGTGCAACGCTACCAGCCAATCCCAAACTGAGTGGCGACTGGAATTGCCAAGCCAAAACTCCTCCCACGACTGCCCAACCCCAAATCCAGAGCATTTCGCCCCAAGCAGGCAACCACCACAGCAGTGGTCGTTCATCCAGAACAGCGCTAAGAATCTGACTGACCATGTGCGCTTGAATAATCACTCCTGGTGATTCTTGAGGCCACTGACCCGCACTGTAGGGTGTAGGAAAATAATCTTTAAAACTTTTGGCTGTCGTGCCAATCAGGACGATGCGATCGCTCACTAGATTGGGTAGTTCTGAGTCAAGCGAATTGCTCAAGAACTCGGTAAGAGTAACTTGCTGTGCAACTGAATTGCCACGGTAATTGAGTAGCACTTGGTAACCCAGTGAATCTAGATTCTGATAGCCACTCGTCTGAGGTTCGAGTTTCTTAAAAACGACAGAACCAATCTTCAAGTCCCCTTCCGAGGTTCTGTCAGATTGGATACCCTTTGCCGCAAGATAAGTCTGTGCGACTCGGAAACTGAAGGAGGTGTCTGTGACACAAAACGAGTCGGGGTCTGAAGCCATACCCAATAGCTGGCGACGGATGACTTTGTCGGGGTCAACCGGAACGTCACTAAAGCTGATGCGGGATTCGGGAACTCCCGCAGGGGGTCTAGTACCGGGGTGTTCGTCCGTGCCACCCACTTCACATACACCAATAAAGCGATCGTTCTTTTGTAGCTGGGTGTTTAAGTCTGGATAATTTGGGTCTACGGGAAAATCATGATAGATATCCAAGCCGATAACTTGCGGTTGATGCGGCTTTAATTTCTCCAACACTCTTGCAAGAGATCGATCTGATAGTGATGCCCCCCGCCTCTCCTTCGGGTTTTGGTTCTGAACATCTTTTTCAGTAACAGTAATTACCAAAAGACGTGGGTCTGGTTTTTCATCAGGTCGAAGTTGCACGAGTTGGTCGAATGCCTGTAATTCCCAGTTTTGGAGCTTCCCCAGTTTCCGGACTTCCATCACCAAGGTAGTGACTACCACACTCGCTAGAAGTACGCTGAGAAAGCCGCTCTTTCTTTTGGAAAAAATTAAGCGATTTTGTTGCTCAACTTTACTTCTTTTTGAATTGTGCTGATTGCCACTACAGCACTCTTGCCAGGTTGTTGGTTCAGCAGCAGGATTCTGACAGATGACGGGTAACCAAGTAGCGCAGGGATAGTCGTCTTCTAGTTTTTCCAGTCTTTCTCGTGCTTCTCGTACCGAAGCATAAAGAGACTGTCCATGCGAAAAGGCAAACAGAAAATGCCTCAAAAATTCTTGAGCGATCGCATCCGGTATCGGCTCTCGCATGACAATAACTTGTGGAATATGCAAATCAGCAAGCTCTTGCGCCAAACCCAAACCATCACAGGAGTTGAAAATTGCCAGCTTCAACCCTCGACTAATCGCTTTTTTGAGAGCATTCCTTAATTGCTCAAGCGTAATCGTATCTCTTTGATTGAGCTGAATTAGCCCTTTTTCCTTACTGGAACTATGACCTGCAAAGAACAGAATATCCCAGTCTTGCCAAAGCTGGTCATGTAACTCGTTTGGTGTTGGCTCTACTAAAAATTGAGTTTCTGCCTGCTCCGACAACTGCTCTAAAGAAGCCCGATCTTTCTCAATATCAATTCCTTTACTATTACCAAGAATCGCTAAAATTCTCGCTTTATTCCCTTTTTTTCGAGTCGGTAATGGGCTTAATCGTTGATACTCTGTATTACTCAGAGCAACTTCCGCTAAGGGATAATGCTCAAAGAAGTTCCACAAGTGCCAGGGCAGCCGCCGTAGGAGATTATCATTCGTTTCAATAATGACGCGAATTTCATCTAATGGGGCTAATTGGGTTCGTAATTGCTGGTCTATTTGGCGAAACGGTTCAGAGTTGAGCCATTCGTTAATTCTATTTTGTAACTGCTGGCATAAATCAGTGAAATCAATCTCGGAAACATTTGTTACATCTCCGGAGTCGATTTCAATTCGAGAATGCCATCCTAGACGACGGTAGAGAGCTTGATAAAGCAATTGCCAATATCTGTAGAGTTCAGAAATCTCTGGCGCTGCTGGTAAACGACCTGTAAACCGCATTGGGTTAGGGTTGTCCTGTTCCCAAAGTTGTGCTGTAACATCGGGAAAGCCGTTTGCTAAATTACCGTTTCCTAGGCTCAAGATAACTAACTTATTCATCTGCGTCTGAAGGTCAGTAGTCAGATGATAAAAGTTTCCTGCATACTGACAGTACCAAAAGCCACTTTAATTTTAAAACTTTCTCCAGGTTCACCTCGAAATCGCCTGAGTTGAATATAGTTATCTTGGCGTCTTGAGGACACTTCCTGGAGATTTTCTTCTGATTGGGAGAGCAAAGTTAACCTTAGGTTAGATGGCAAATGTGTTTCACCGTCTGCTGGATGAACTTGCACAACGATACCTACTTTTTGGTCAGCCTCCGGAGCAATTGCCACTAGCAGGACTACAGATTGGCTTCCTAGTTGCACTCCCAAGTCAATTAGTTTAGCTCGTTGAACACCAGCTTCACTTATATTAGTTCTAAAACTGAAGGTTAAGTTCTCTTGGTTTTTGCCTAAAAGTGCTTCGAGGGATTGCCAGCTTGCTTCAAAGATATTCTCGAACCATTGGCTAAGGTGTACGCCCAACTTTACAGGTTCAGATTGCTGGATGTGACGGAGGTGTTCTAGCAAATCTTCGAGCGATCTCAACTGGCTAATGAGTAACTCACCACTGCCTGCTGTTTCGCTAAATCCCAGTAACATTGCTTCTCGTAGTGATTCGTTAAGCTGTACAGCAACATAGCCAATGCGGTCTAACCATGCTTCCGGCGGAATGTGAATCACCTGAGTTTTTGGTAAGACTGGAATACACTCTAACTTACCTAATTTTTTGACCTCTAAATCCGCAACATCCATTAGGGAGTACATCACCGAGTTAAAACTATGACTCGTCTCCCAATCTGCCTCAATGCCCATGCAACGCAAGTAGAAATTCACGGCAGACACTGCCAATGTATTGAGATAAACCTGTTTAGCTTTTTGATGATCGCGTTGCTGTCTACAAAACTGCTCAGCTTTAGCGTGAACTGACAAGCTAAGGGGTACAGTAAAAGTTAAAGATTCTGATAGATTTTTCATCATTAATTACAATGATTTTCTCCTGTTCTAGGTGACATTATCAATACAATATTGCTTTAACTTTGAAGAAAATTTGTTTAAACATCGAGAATAAAAGCTACTAACTGTAGAAACTTTAATCTCTAAGTCTGCTGAAATCTCTTTCCATGATTGCCCTGAAATTCTACGCTTCACTAAGGCTTGAAAGTTAGCGGAGGGATAATTTTCTATGTGTTCTTTTTGAAAAATGTTTTCGGGGTCTGATTCTATACATTGTTGAAAGATTTCTGTAAGGCTTTCAGTCTCTTCCGGTGCGGCAAGATTATCCAATTCACTAAGGGTCATTACTCTAAAGTTCCGCTGGCTTAGGAGTTTTGGAATAGCTTCTCTAAAAAATCGCCGTGCTAGCAGAGTATTCACCCATGCCATCACACTTCCACGTTCTGGGTCATACTTGTCAATATTTTGGCAAACAAAAAGCAAGAGTTCCTGGAGTGCCTCATCATAAATATCTTGATAAACACCTGAAAATTGACCCTGTTGAGGACGGCAAAGTCTGCCAGATTGCAGAATTCCATTAACCAACTGCCTCAAAGCTAGCTGTCGCCCGTGAGTTAGTGGTGGGTGTTGCTGAGCAACAAGCGCTAGCTGTTTTAGCACCTCGTCTATTTCATCTTGCTCCGTCTTATGCATGTGAAATCTAAACGTTCATCGAGAACAGCTTGGAAGTTCTATCTCTTTCTCAGCCTCTATTCGTGAATTTTCTGCCAAATGTTGGCTTCCGTTACAAAACTTTTCAGAAAAGCGGAATTCCAACATTCTGAACTCCTTCAAGTCAAGGCAAAACCAGCTTTGTATAAACTTTTGTAAAAAAAGACAGCCTTTTGCAGCAAATTCGCGACCTGAACCTGACACAAAAGTAGAGCGATACATCAGTTGGTCTATATCCATCTCCTGCAAGCTACTACAAGTCCTTAAGCAAAGCTCATAGCTTTTGGTTGCTATGTCAGATATTACTGTCCTAATTGATGAAGGGTTGCAGAAGTTGCAGAACTCACTTAAAACGCATCTACTGACTTGTCAGGCTCAAACACCAAAGTTTTTCATAGTCTCGTTGCTAAGTTGAACTTCTTCAATAGATAATTCCTGAGATATATGAAAAAAGCAACAAGAATTGGGTTCATCAGTTTAGTACTAGCGACCACTATTAGTACCCCAGTTGCGGCGCAGTTAGAGGAGCAACAAACGCCACCATCCACATCAACAGAAACTGCCGCTGATTTAAGAATTACTCCTCGCCTTGGAATCGGACACACTACCTCTGGCGGTGGATTTGATGGCTTTACTCGCTTCGAGGGCTTTGTCCCGCTCCTCCAGAAACCGGGCAATAATCTTACCTTCATCGAAGGACGATTGCTGCTCGATAACGATGCGAACTTAGGTGGAAATATCCTGCTTGGATACCGCACTTATAACTCAAATTCCCGCAGGATTTGGGGCGGTTACATTGGTTACGACAATCGCCATACTGGCAACAATACCTTTAACCAAATTGGGTTGGGCGCAGAGAGTTTAGGAGAAATTTGGGACTTTCACGTCAATGCCTATCTGCCAATTGGAGACAATCGACAGGGAGTAGGCGATGTTTTGCTCCGAGAAAGCTTCTTTCGCGAAAACTTTTTAATTTTAGATCAACAGCGCAACCGAGAAGCCGCAATGGGCGGTTTTGATGTGGAAGCTGGGGCAAGAATTGCTCAACTCGGTAAAGAGGGTGATTTACGCGGTTATGGAGGGCTGTATTACTATAATGCCGAAGGCTCTCCGGAGACTTTAGGTTGGCGACTGAGATTACAAGCGCGTCCCACAGATTATCTAAATCTGGGCGTATCTTTGCAAAATGATGACCTGTTTGGTACAAATATTGTTTTCACTGTTGGCGCGACTTTTCCTGGAACCCGTCCCCAAGGTTCTATCAGTGAAGAAGAAAGTGTTGTGGCACGATTGGGAGAATCGGTGCAGCGCAACAACGCGATTGTCATCGACCATCAAGAGGAAGCAAATGAGGTAGCTGCCACTAATCCGGAGACGGATGAGCCTTACGTGTTCCAGCACGTCAACTTAGGGATAGCTGGGGGAGATGGCACGTTTGAGAATCCGGTTGGGACTGTCCAGGAGGGACTGGATCGAACTCTATCTGACGGTAACAATATCGTCTACGTGCAGTCTGGAACAAACTCTGGTATTCCCCCCTTCACAATTCCCGACCAAGTGCAGGTGCTATCCACGGGTCCGGTGCAGCGATTAGAGACAGTAGAATCAGATGTTGTCCAGTTACCACTATCAGGTGCTAGGGTGCTGCCTATCATCACTCCTAGTGCGGAAGCTTCGGTAACGATGGGCAACGAAACAACGCTTTCTGGGTTTGATATCCCCAATGCTGGTACTAGTGCTATTGAGGGGAGGAACATCAGTACTGTAAGCATTCGAGACAATGCGATCGCCAATTCCACTCAACGGGGTATCTTGCTCACTAACGTTACCGGGGAAGTCATGATTACCGATAACAGCATCGATACAACTGGCGGCATTGGTAATAGCGGATTCGTCCTCGAAAATACGACGGAGTCAGTTGATCTGACGATTGCCAGGAACCGGATTGCTAATACCACGAATAATGCTATTGGCATTGGTCTAACTAATACAGCCGAGGGAACAGCGAATATCTCCGACAACACGCTTTCTGGGAATCAGCTCAACGGCATTAGTGTCGGATTTGCTGATAGTGCCCAAGGGAGGTTCACCATCAACAACAACACAATTTCTAGCAGTGGCAATGTCGGTATCGCTGCCCAGACATTAGGTAATTCAATTTCGACGTTGACTATTAACAACAATACAGCTTCTGGCAATGGTGCTGAAGGCATCGGTGCTGGGATATCCGGTAATTCGACTTCGACGTTAACGATTAACAACAATACAGTTTCTGGCAATGGTGAAGAAGGCATCGTTGCGGAAATGTTAGGTAATTCAACTTCAACCCTGACGATTGACAACAACACAGTTTCTGGCAATAGCAATGTCGGCATCGGCATTAAGCCCCAGGAATTTACCACTTCGACAGCAACCATAGCCAACAACGCAGTTTCCAGCAATGGTACTGCTGGCATTGCTGCCGAAATGTTAGGTAATTCGACTTCGACGTTAACGATTGACAACAACACAGTTTCTGACAATGGAACTCTCGGTATCAGCATTAACCCCAATGAGTTTGCCACTTCGACAGCGACAATCACCAACAACACGGTTTCTGGCAATGGCATTAACGGTATCGATTCCCAGATGTTAGGTAATTCGACTTCAACACTGACGATTGACAACAACACAGTTTCTGACAATGGAACTCTCGGTATCGTTATTAATCCTAAGGAGTTTGCCACTTCGACAGCGACAATCACCAACAACACGCTTTCTGGCAATGGCTCTGACGGCATCACCACTGTCACAGAAGGCGACTCTTCCCTCCAGCTTTTGCTCGAAGGGAATTCTGCCACTGATAATGCTCGTTTTGGGCTTTCAATATTCGCCACCGAAAATTCTCAAATCTTCGCAAGTGTCCGGTTCAACACCATGACAGGTAATCCTGGCGAGAGCGACCCCCCGTTCCCTAACGGTTTCCTAGCGGAAACGGGGTCAGCAATTAATCTCTCTCCTACCTCTACTATTTGTTTAAACTTAAGCAATAACACGAGTGACAATGGCTTTGCGCTGAATCGCCTCGGTTCTCAAAGTACATTTCAAGCTGATACAACAGCAAATACTGGTGCGATCGCTGTATCAGTACGCCCCGTTGAGCCGCTTGGCGACTGTCCAGTTCCTTAAAATACTGTTAAGTAGGCAGGCTTGGGGTATATGCCTTCAAGGTTGAGAGATAACTTACCTTCATCAGGAATGAAAGCAACACATCTGCAAATCAGCATTATTAAAGCTACATAGAGAGCGATCGCCTTCTCCGCAATAATTTGTAACCGCATTCAGCGACTCTAAGCTTGAGTTGCCATCTAGCATTATGGGCATTGGCGGAAGTTGACTCAACTACTGCCTCTTTCTGTAGGAGGTGTCTAAGATGATTCCAAGCCATCGGAGGCGGTGCTGGCAGTTAGGGATAGCGGGTTGCTTAGCCATTGGTAGTGCGATCGCTTTTTCTGGAACTGGCACTTTTGCCCAGATCACTCCCGACTCTTCCTTAGGAACTGTAGTCACTCCTAACGGCACAACCTTTGACATTACAGAGGGGACACCTGTTGATAATACCAATCTGTTCCATAGTTTCAGTAGTTTTAGCATTCCCAACGGCGGCATTGCTGATTTCCTCAGCGATCCTGCGATCGCCAACATTCTAGCCAGAGTTACGGGTGGCTCTCCTTCTGATATTCAAGGGCTGATTCGAGCTGGAGGCAATGCCAATCTCTTCCTCATCAATCCCAATGGCATTATATTTGGGCAGAATGCTCAGCTAGATATTGGCGGTTCATTTGTCGCGACAACCGCTAATGCGATCGCATTTCCCGGTGGTGGTGAGTTTTCCTTAACTTCAGCGGTTTCCCCCAATAATTCCTTACTAACTGTCAATCCTTCGGCATTGCTGTTCAATTCAATTGCCGCCCAGCCGACTAATTCAATTGAAATCAGAGGAACTCTATCGGTTAATGAAAATCAAAGCTTGCTACTAGTTGGGGGTAATGTGTCTCCAACTGCCACTTCAACTGGGAAAATCTCGATTCAGGGAGGTACGTTGAACGCTCCAGGAGGTCGAGTGGAACTGGGAGGATTATTAGGAGTAGGAACCGTTGGGCTAAATGTTGATGGCAATGACCTGCGTTTAAGTTTTCCCGATGGCATCACGCGAACCGATGTATCTCTTACCGATGGTGCAAACGTGAATGTACGTGCTGGTGGTGGCGGGAGTATTGTCGTCAACGCCCAGAATTTGAATATGACAGGAGGAAGCCAACTTCAGGCGGGAATAAATTCACCGTTAGGGTTGCTTGAGAGCAAAGCGGGAGATATTGAAATTATTGCCTCAGATACCATCTCCTTGGATGGGGTCGGGAGCCATGGATCATCAAGTGGTGTATTCAGCACTGTGGAGCGTGAAGCTGTAGGCAATGGGGGGGACATCAACATCACAACAGAATCTCTTTTGCTGACAAATGGTGCTGTCGTGTCTGCTGAGACTTTTGCACAGGGGGATGGGGGTAGTATCAGGATTACTGCCTCGGATACCCTCTCCTTTGATGGGTTGGGGAGCAATGGATTATCGAGTGGGTTGTTGAGTGGCACCAGGACACCAGCCACGGGTGAGGGCGGTGATATCACAGTTACTACTAATGTCCTGCGCCTAGCGAATGGAGCCGTTTTAAGTGCGCGAACTTGGAACCCCTCTAGTGGCGGTAACATTACGGTTGATACCAACAACCTTGAGCTTAGTGGCGGCGGACAACTACTCACAACCGCCTACAGCAGTGGAGCCGCAGGTAACATCACTGTCAATGCAACTGACGGCATTACGATTTCTGGCTCTGACCCTACCTTCAATGAGCGACTTGCCCAACAGATTGATCCGTTAAGGCTCGATTTGCTCGATCAGGCTGACGCGGCTAGTGGGGTATTTGCTGATACAATTCAAATTCCTAATCTTGACCCCACAGGTGAGGGGGGAAACTTAAGGATTACGACTGAAGAGTTGATTGTCCGCGAGGGAGGTAAAGTCGCTGTGAGTACTGAAGGGTCAGGGGATGCAGGCGACCTTTGGATACAAGCTGATTCTATCCGTCTAGATACTGATGCACGCCTTGAGGCTGAAACCAGAAGCCAAAAGCCTGACAGCCCAGAGGGGCAGGGGAATATCACACTGCTCTCTCAGGAATTGGTGTTGCGTGGTGGCAGCAATATCACCACCAACGCCACTGGCACAGCTACTGGCGGCAATATTAGCATTGATACTGGTGTCATAGCCGCTTTAGAAGATAGCAACATCAGTGCCAATGCCGAAGATGCCTTCGGGGGTCGGGTCATTATCACCGCTCAAGGCATTTGGGGTACAGAATTCCGGGAAGAACCGACTCCCGAAAGTGACATCACAGCCACGTCTGAACTTGGATCTGAGTTCAGAGGGATTGTGGAAATCAATACACCTGATGTTGACCCTAGCCGTGGATTGGTGAA
This sequence comes from Symplocastrum torsivum, assembly GCF_059505465.1. Classification (NCBI taxonomy): domain Bacteria; kingdom Bacillati; phylum Cyanobacteriota; class Cyanophyceae; order Oscillatoriales; family Microcoleaceae; genus Symplocastrum; species Symplocastrum torsivum. Next base: position 16,549 of record NZ_JCACKQ010000037.1, read on the forward strand.
CTTGCCAACTGCGCCAATTGAGACTGAGGTGGTACAGGCTTGTCAACCGAGTGAAGAAAATCAAGCTCAGAGCGAATTTGTGATCACGGGTCGTGGTGGCTTGCCGCCGAGTCCGAGTGAAGCGCTGAGTAGTGATGCCGTTGAGGTCGATTTGGTGACACTCAATCCTTCAGGCGAGAACCGCTCTAGTTCACCGGTTTCCACGAATCCGACTCGCTCCATACCAGCTCCGCTTGTAGAAGCTCAAGGGTGGGTGATCAATGGGAAAGGCGAGGTGGTTCTCGCTGCCGAAGTACCCAAGGGAATGCCCTACTCTCCTTGGAAAACATCAATTGCCTGCCCTTCGTGAACGTCCGAGAACATTTCGGTGTTGGCAACAAAGGGCATAGGTGACATCGTGCTAACTCAATATGAAGGTTTGCTCTTAGAGTCTTTTTCTTCATGGCAAGAAAACAACCTGTATTTTTTTCTCGTGTCAATCTCCTAAACCTCGCTCAGGCAGTAGCGAGTTTAACGTTTTTGGCTGGATTGGGCGTAGGGATAACACCCGCTTGGGCGCAGGTTCCGACAACTCCACCCCTCGTTCAAACTCTCCCTGATGCGCTGGAGTTGGATAAGCAGGGCAGAGACTTTTACGATACCGGGCAGTTCAACCAAGCAGTTAAAGTCTGGCAACAGGCAGCCACCACCTTTGAAGCACAAGGAGATAAACTCAGGCAAGCGATGACCTTGAGTAATCTCTCCTTGGCTTATCAGCAAATGGGAGAGTGGTCACTGGCAACTAAAATTGTTGAAGATAGCCTCAACCTTTTGCAGGTAGGGCAAAATCCAGCCAATTCAAAAGACCAATTGAAAGTTCTTGCCCAAGCCTTGGAGGTTCAAGGTCGTCTGCAATTGGCAAGAGGACAAGCCCAAGCGGCACAGAGTACTTGGCAAAAGGCAACTGACACTTATGCTCAAGTAGGCGATGATGTCGGTGTCATTCGTAGCCGCATCAACCAAACCCAAGCACTGCGTTCTTTGGGACTTTATCGTCGAGCCTTGAGTACCTTAACCGAGGTGGAGCAAACCCTTCAAAAGCAACCAGATTCCCCGCTCAAAGCGTCTGGATTGCGGAATCTTGGTAATGTTTTCCGGGTGGTCGGCAACTTAAAGAATTCTCAAGAGTTTTTGCAGCAAAGTCGGGAATTAGCAGAGAGATTGCGATCACCTCAAGACCTGAGTATGGCACTCTTTAGTATGGGCAATACGGCACGCGCTTCATATAGTCAATTCATCGCCATAGACAACCAAAAACAAGCCGAACTCAAAGCTCAAGAAGCTCTGGCGTTTTACCAACAAGCAATAACCACGGCTACCTCACCAACCACAAAACTACAAGCTCAACTGAATCAACTGAGCTTACTGGTAGATACTGAGCAAGTCAGTGCTGCCCAAACGTTGTTGCCTCAAATCCAGTCTCAGCTTACTAACTCACCCCCTAGTAGAACAGTCGTCTATGGCTGGATTGACCTAGCTCAAAGCTTAATGAAACTATCAGCCCTCAGCCCTCAATCCTCAGTTCCTCCTACTGACATTGCTCAGATGCTAGTAACTAGCCGCCAACAGGCGAAAAGCTTAGGAGATCGACGAGTCGAATCCTATGCCTTGGGTCATCTAGGAGAGTTGTACGAGATGAACGGGCAGGAGTCTGAGGCCATTGACCTCACACAGCAAGCCCTCAATCTTGCCCAGATGATTAATGCCCCAGAAATTACTAACAAGTGGCAGTGGCAGTTGGGACGCCTCCTCAAAGCGCAAGGCGATCGCACCAGTGCGATCGCCGCTTATACCGAAGCAGTCAATACTCTCAAGTCTCTCCGCAGCGATTTAGTCGCCATCAATCCCGATATCCAGTTCTCTTTTCGGGAAAGTGTCGAACCCGTCTATCGACAGTTAGTTGGTTTGCTCTTAGAGTCAGAAGGAGGCTCCCAACCGAGTCAAGACAATCTTAAGCAAGCCCGTGAAGTCATTGAATCTCTCCAATTAGCTGAACTCGACAACTTCTTTCGGGAAAACTGTTTGGATGTCAAGCAGCAGGTTGATCAAATTGACGAGAAAGCAGCCGTTATCTACCCAATTCTTCTGGATGATCGATTAGAAGTCATCCTTTCGCTGCCTGGTCAAAACCTGCGCCACTATGCGACTCCTGTGCCACCGCAGCAAGTTGAAAGCCTTGTGGAGGAACTGCGGCAAAATTTGCTATTACCTTACACTTCAGAAGCAGAGATTCAGCCTCAGGCTCAAAAGATATACAACTGGTTAATTCAACCTGCCCAGACAGCTATTGCTCAAAGTGGAATCGAAACTTTAGTGTTTGTCCTAGATGGACCCTTGCGGAACCTGCCGATGGCGGTTCTCTACGATGGCAAACAGTATTTAGTAGAAAAGTATAGTATTGCCCTAACACCAGGTTTGCAGCTTGTTGACCCTAGACCTTTGCCTCAAAGACAACTCAAGGCGTTAACCGCTGGACTGTCCGAATCACGCCGCAATTTTGCGCCACTAGAGTTCGTTGAGAGTGAATTAGAACAAATTAAGTCAGAAATCCCTAGCGACGTGCTGCTCAATCAGCAGTTTACCAGCACAACTCTCGACAATAAGATTAACTCGTCTCCTGTCCCTGTGGTACACCTTGCTACTCACGGTCAATTTAGTTCTCAAGCCGAAGAGACTTTTATCCTCGCTTGGGACAAACCAATTAACGTCAATGAGTTAGATCAGTTACTCCGAACCATCGAGCAAAGCCAGTCAGGCACACTTGAATTATTGGTTCTAAGTGCTTGTGAGACAGCAGCAGGAGACAAACGTGCTGCTTTAGGGCTTGCTGGAGTAGCGGTACGGGCTGGCGCACGCAGTACACTGGCTTCCTTGTGGTTAGTGGACGACGAGTCTACTGCTTTGCTCATGAGTCATTTTTACCAAGAGCTAAAAACTGGGGTATCAAAGGCAGAAGCCCTACGTCGCGCCCAATTAGTTCTTTTGCAGGGGAAGTATCAACATCCCCGCCTCTGGGCAGCTTTCGTTTTACTGGGCAATTGGTTGTAGCAAACAGTTGTGTGACAAAAACTAGCATCAAATTTGAGAAAGCTCTGTAGCCCCTCACTGTTGTCATCAAAGCTTTTTAGCTGCTTTGCAGAATACCGTGAATGAATTACCTTTTTCCATAACCTATTGAACCAGACAACAGCCCTAGCTGGTCTAAAGCCAAGCGCTTTTTGCTTTGTGTCTATTTCAGGAAATAGATACATTACTCGCTGCGGCTCGCCAGTTGGGTCACCTTAGTTACTATTAGTCACCACAGCCCAGTTTATTAGTCACCACAAAAGTTGGGTCATCTGAGTTATCATTAGTCACCACAGACACGTTATTAGTCACCACAAATGAGCTTTATTCGCAGCAAGAAAGTTGGGGAACACATTTATTACCAGGAAGTTGAGAATTATCGGGATGAATCCGGCAAGCATAAGCAGCGAGTTCTTAAGCATTTTGGGACTCAAGACCCCCGTTCCCAGAAGTACAGCGCCAGCGATAAAAGAGGGCTTCTAAAGCAATCTCTCCCCACAACAAGCTTAAAACCGTTTCCGCGTGGACCCTACTCACTCATTGTGGCTGACCCACCTTGGCAGTACACCCAGAGAGAAAAAGACCCGACACATCGAAATCGAACCCCTTACCCCAACATGATGGACAAGGAGATTTTAAGGTTACAAGTTGGAGAGATTGCTCTTAAGGATTCGTATCTATTACTTTGGGTCACCAACAATCACTTACCGCTGGGGTTCCGGTGTTTGGAGACCTGGGGCTTTGAATATAAAAGCATTTTTACTTGGGTTAAAGTGTCCAAAGACGGCAGTAAACCTCGCATTGGTGTTGGACACTATGGTCGCAACTGTACGGAACATTTCCTCGTCGCGACAAAAGGAAAACCTGGCTCATTTACTAAATTGGGCTTGCGAGATATTCCGAATGTAATCTTTTCACCGAGAACTGAGCATAGCCGTAAGCCAGAAGAGTTTTTTACGATTGCTAACCGCTTAGGCGAAGCGCTGGGAGGACAAAGAGTCGAGTTATTTGCTAGAGCCGCACGGTACGGATGGGAGGTGTGGGGCAATGAAGTTTAGCCCAAAAACTTACCAACACCGTGAAAGCGGAAGTCGTAGACAGCTAGGGCGGTATGTAAGTAGCATATGCAAGTAAGTTCTCACGCATCCTTTTCATGCCGAGTAATGGGTCAGACTCTACACCGGACGATGGCATCACAGCACCTGATGCCCTAGCCGCTGCTATGGAGTCCATCAACACGCTTTCGGTTTGGTTGAAAGATGCGGGATTAGATGAAAGTGCGATCGCTCATTTTAAATACAACGCCCTGGCTAAGAAATTTCCCGGTCTAGCAGACATTATTGAAGATGCAAAGAAACTAATCGGTTCTAGTGCCACCGTTCCAGAAGTCGGCATGACCGTATCAGAAGTGGCCCAACGATTGACATCTGAATTGGGACGTTCAATCAAAGCCGCACAAGTGAACCAGGCGTTGGTTGAGTTGGGTTTGCAGGTTCGTCCAGACAACGGCAAAAGAATCTGGCAGTTGACCGAGCTGGGGAAGGAATATGGCTTTAGTCGGTTAGCCACATCAAAGACAAATGATTGGTCGGGTCCACAAGTGACCTGGACCGAGGCGGTTATCCCAGTTCTCACTGATTACTTTGAGAAAGCCGTATCACTTGATCTTGCGTTAGGTCAGTCTAATGAAGACATTCCCACTCCGGTATCGAAGCCAGAGCAGGGTACGGAGCCAGAGTCCAAAAGTTGGATGGTACAAGAGCGCATCAAAGCCAGTAAGAAGAAGGTGACAGCTTCGCAGCGATTGCATATTGATATGGAAGCGGCTGAGGCATATAAGGAACGGCACGGGAAACCCCCAACTAAGGAACAAGTCAAAGGTAAGTACTATGATGTCTACCCTGCCGCCGATTTGGATTTGCTGGATGAGGCGATTGAGCGCGTACTAAAACGGTACGCAAAAAGCGGTTAGTGTGATGCTGTAGATGTCGGTTAATAGCGGAATCACGACAAGCCTTAATCATGTTTAAATAGCAATACCAAGGTTGCCATAATGGGACTTAGACATTTTCTAGCCCCTAAAGGGGCTGAAAACGCCTCGCTGCAATGGAAAGTGGCACTATAAGCGAGGAATATATCTGTCCATCCGACCTGCCAACTAGAAACAATCGATGGGTGAGGAATGATCTACGCTGTGTCCTCTGGCTTAGCTGTGTCTAGGATAGGAATTATGTGTTTTATCATCAACTGTTTCACAGTTGAGCAGCACGTTTTCTGTCTTAATCATCAATAACAAAAGTGCATGAGTCTAGCAACATTACTTTTATACTCTGATGACCAGATTCCAGCACGTCAGACAATTAGTGATGCAATTGATCTACTTAGATCTCAATCTAACAGTTTGAATATAATTCGAGCGAGTCAACTTGACACACCTGGAGGTTTCTTAAGAAACGATACTATTAATCAGATTGATGGTGCAGATCCCATCATTCTTGATATAACACGCCTAAACTTCAATATTATTTTTGAATTTGGTTATGCTCTTAGTAAGGGTAAAAGAGTTTTACTTGTTCTAAATAGATCAGTACAAGGAGATATAAGAGAGATATCGGAAATTGGCTTGTTTGATTCAATGGGATATAAGGAATATGAAAACTCTAAAGAGCTTGCTTCTTTAGTTGAGGACACTGAGAACATAAAGCCCCTACGTCAACCGTCAAATAAAATTGACAAATCTGCACCGATTTATGTACTAGACACTTTTCATAAGACAGATGCCTCTATTAGAATCATATCAAGAATTAAGAAATCCAGAATTAGATTCAGAAGCTTTGATCCAAGTGAACAACCTAGATTGTCAGCTTACGAGGCAATTGATGAAATACAAAAATCGGTTGCGGTTGTTGTTAACCTTCTGTCTAAAAATTCAGCTGACCATATTAGAAACAACTTCCGAGGTGCATTTTTATCAGGTCTTGCATATGGTTTTGAAAAGATAAGTTTGCTTCTACAGGAGGGTGAAGAACCAATTCCTCCTGAATACAGAGATATAGTGAAAGTTTACAACCAGCCAAAAGATGTTGATAAGTATATTAACTCTCTTGCTCCTCAGGTTATGGACGCACTACAGAGTGCTGCTAGTGAGCTAATTCTCAAACGCCCACAACAGCTTATTGAAAGACTAGATCTTGGAGCACCGGCGGCAGAGAATGAGATGGACACGCTTTTTCAATATTATGTTGATACAGATGAATCTAATCAAACACTGTCTGGTAATGCACGACTTGTTGTCGGAAGAAAAGGCTCTGGAAAAACAGCTTTATTCCTTCGTATAAGAGAACAAACGAGAAAAATAAAAAAGAATATAGTTCTAGACCTTAAACCCGAAGGTCATCAACTTAAGCGATTGAAGCAACTTGTCCTTGATCTTCTACAAGAAGCAGTAAAAGAACACGTTTCAACTGCCTTCTGGGAATACCTTTTGCTTCTAGAAATATGCCATAAGTTACTTCAAAATGACCGAACTCTTCATACTCGCGATCAAAAGTTGTATAGTCTTTACGGTAACCTAGCTAAAATATATGGGGAAGATAATTTTGATGAAGATGTAGATTTTTCTGAAAGAATGTATCAGCTTGTCCAGAAAATCAGCAATGAATTTCAGACTAAGTACGGAGAAGAAAAAGTTCATTATTTAAGAACTAACGAAGTGACTCAGTTAATTTACAAGCATGATATACCAAAGCTCAGGTCTATTTTATCTGAATACCTCCAGCAAAAAAACCAAGTATGGATTCTTTTTGATAATATCGACAAAGGCTGGCCTACTAGAGGAGTTACAGTCACAGATACTACTATTCTAAAAGCTTTACTTGAAGCCACAAGAAAACTAGAAAGATATTTCACTAAAAAAGATTTTGAATTCAACACTGTTGTTTTCGTTAGGAATGATGTGTTTGAACTCCTTGTAGAGGAATCATCTGATCGAGGTAAAGAATCTAAAGTTTCTCTTGACTGGACAGACCGTGATTTATTGAAAGAATTTTTAAGAAGGAGGATAGTTAATAATGTATTTTCAGGCGACATGTCATTTGAGGATGCCTGGAATCAGATTTGCGTAACTCATATAAAAGGCGAGGCTACAGCAGAGCTTCTTATTGAAAGATCACTTATGAGACCACGTAACTTATTGACCATTGTCAATTATGCAAAGAGTTATGCTATAAACCTTAGAAGACAACGAATTAGTGAGGAAGATTTATTAAAAGCACTGGCTACATACTCTGCCGACATGGGCAATGAAATTGGACTCGAAGTACGAGATGTATTCCCGGATAATGAGGACATCCTGTATTATTTCATAGATGCTCCAAGATTATTTTCCTTAAGAGAATTGAAGGAATATATAAAACATTCAGGAATAAAAACAGAAGAACAACAAATTATTGAAATACTTCTCTGGTTTGGATTTCTCGGAGTAAGCAGAAAACAGGAATGTGAGAATAAAAGTATTTATATTTATGATGTTTTTTATGACATGAAAAAACTTAAGCAGCTAGCAAAAGGGTTGAGAGATGACTCAATCACTATGTGCATCAATCCAGCATTTTGGCCATTTTTAGAGATATAGATAACCTCTCAAGCCAATTGAAACTAGAGATCTCTGACTACTCGAAAACCAATTCCTTCTCCCTTTTGTTCTAACCTGCCTCTTGCACGAGACGCAGATCGGCAAAATTTAGGATGAGCGTTCCAAGAGCCTCCACGCATTACTCGGTAGTGTTGGTCACCATTTATAGACCATATACTTGCAGTAGACGAAGCATCTTTATAGTTGTTATGCCAAGGATCAGCACACCACTCCCACACATTTCCATGCATATCATACAAACCAAATAGATTAGCAGCATTAAAACTACCTACTGCTGTAGTCTGTTGCCGAAAGATTCCTTGACTTTCGTATGCATAACTAGTGCTACCGTCATAGTTTGCCAACCTAGAAGTAATCGTTTCTCCAAAATAAAATGGTGTTTCTGTTCCCGCTCGGCAAGCATATTCCCATTCTGCCTCATTAGGTAGTCGATATATATGCCCAGTCTTTGTTGACAATCGGGCGCAAAACTCTAACGCATCGTGCCAAGATACTCTCTCTACAGGATGATTGACTCCTCTAAAATCAGATGGATTTGGGTCAAGATCGCGCTGAATTTTATGTAAAAGGGAAACAGCTTGCCATTGAGATTGAGTAATTGGCTCTCTACTAAGTAAAAAAGAATTAACACTCACAGAATGCTGAGGAAGCTCATCATCAAATCTCCACTTTTCTTTATCTGGTGCTCCCATAAGAAATTCACCACTAGGAATTATTACCATTTTCAGGGCTATTTGATCGTCTAGTTGCTCAATGATGAATTGGGTCTGTTTGTGAATTTGGTCTGTTTGCTGTCCAACGGCATCGACATGAATTACATCAAAATGGAAAATAGAGATTCTGGATAAAGGTAGAGCTAATGAAGTTTGACTTACACGCTGTGTTGAATTTGAAACTGTAGAAAATAAACTTAGATTTGGGTTATTTTCAGGTTGGTTTGAAGAGTTCTCGTTTGTCCAAAGCTGTTCAAGCAAACTTTCCTTGGAAGCAACAATCGACGAGGTTGTAAATAGTTGACCACCCTCATTATCTTGCCATCGTAGATACAGTACGGGACGATACCATTGATTCCCTTCAATTCCAGTTGCACTCTGACCCTGGCGTAGAGCGATCGCTAATGACTCTTGCTGCCCAAGTGAGCGGTAAAAGTATTCTGCAAAAGCACTGGCAGCATCCACTCTGATGGAATACTGCATTGCCACCACAGCCGGAATACCTCTACCAATCAGGTTCTGAGCCACCCCGTTAAAGACAGATTCACTCAAGCGAGACATTCCAGTCCTGCAACCACTTAAAACAACCAATGCAATTCCTTGATCTGAGTTTGGCTGCTCTCGACGCTCCAAGTTCCCCAATAGTTCTCCCAGTTCTTGAGCGCTTACATAATCAGCCGTTCCATCCGATCGCTGAAACACCAGATAACCTTGGGGTTTTCCTAGCAGCGCACCGCATTCAGACTGAGTCGCACTCTGTTTATAGGCTCTCCTACATCCGGCTTCGTTACAACGCTTCCCGAAAAAGCCATGACCGTCAAAATGCAGAACGTGAGGAACTGCTAAAGTTCGGCGTTCTAGCAACCGTCTTCGCAGTGTGTTCAGTGTTGGAGGTTCTAGAATTTCGAGTTGGATTGCCCCTTGCTCCTGGGCTTGTTGCAATCCGAAAGTGATCGCGTCTCGCTCAAGAGAAGGCAATGATTTCAGCCCCATCCTGTTATCCCCAGCCCCGGAAGAAATCAACAAGACATTTAGGCGCTCAACTGAAGGTAAGCTGGGTCGAGGGCTAGGATAGCCAATATAACGCGAGAAGGTCACTCCTTGATGCGCCAGAAATCCGTACTCGTTATGGAGCAACTCCCAATGGTAATCCGTCAAACGGACATATTTGGGTTCGTCTTCTGGAAACCTCAGCCGAATATGCAACCAGGTGCGAGCGCGCTTAGCATCTGCTACCGCTGTCTCAATAAACTGCTGAATGGGCTGATCTAATACTTGATAAAGCTTACGCCCAATAGTAGCCAAGTATTGAGGCTGAAAAGCACTCCGATCCGGAAGCAGAAGTTGCTCACGCACCATCCAAGCTTGCTCATCTTTCTTAAAGTTCTTCTCATCGAACTTTGTTGACTCTAATACCCTGACTATCGTCAAACGCCTGTCCGGGTCATTAGGAGTCTCACTATCTAGAAAAGGTAGAACAGGTTCATGATGAACTTCCCCTAATAAACCCTCCACACTTACTTTGAAGCAATTTTGCTTCCCTTCAATTGGATAGAAGCGCAGCTCCAGTAAGTTCATTTACCTATTGCTCCCCGCATTAGCCCCCCAGATCGTCAATCAGGTTGCTCTCCTCATCACCTTTGAGGAGTCCCTCTAAACTGCTCTTCACCGTCGTTGGCACTTTATCCGAATGCAGCGTCTGGTAAAACTCCATCAGACGTTCCTTATCGAAGAGTGGAGACAGTTTCACTTTCACTTTATGAACATCATCTCGACCCAATTCGCCAGCCGCATCGACTCCTGCCTCTGCACCTGTTCCCAGTACATTAATTTTGATACCCCCCTTTGCCCCAGCCTTGCTAGTCCGCTTTACACTCACCTGTAGTTCCAGTTCTACAGACTCAACAAACAGGAAGGGAGCATCCTTATCCTTACTAGGTGCCACAGAGAGAAGGTCTTGTTTAACCTGTTGAATAAACTCAGCCAGCCCAATCGAGCTTTTATCATTATCAGACATTAGTTTCGTACAGTCATATCAGATAAAACTATGGCATTTCCTAAGACCATGTTGCAAAAAGAGGTTAAATAGCTGGTCAGGTGTAATCTAAAAAACAACCTTATCTGGCATCATCTTCCCAGTTGCTGGTTATCGGCGCATCCTAAAACGACCCTTTTTTGATACTGTCTCCACCTGGCTCTTGACTAGCCCTTTCCCGCTGAAAATCTGTACCAACAACTCGTCACTTTACCTATGTCACTAAAACCCTAGCTTTCTATCTTTTTGGGACATTGTAGGCATCAGACCCTTATCAAGAATATTTCTTAAGGGCTTAGTCTTAACAATGGAAAAATTTTGGTCGTTAGTGAGGAGTCAAAAGGAACTGTCCCATTTTTGATGTCTGACCGCTCACTGCCTGGAGGTCTGTAATGGCGAAAAATTGTTGTTTGGGATGGCAACTGTCCCATTAATGGCTCAAATTGGGACAGTTGAACACGTACTAGCGAACGTAGAATTGGGAATCAGGACACCCAAACAAGCCTTAATTTGTAGACTTTTCAGCCTTAACGACCAAAATTTTTCCGTTGCTAAAACTAAGCCTTAAGACTCCGCTTAAAGGGCATTAGCGTAGTAACAATTTTGTTACTACACTTGAGCAACTGATAACGACTTTTATCGTTATCACAGGAAGTAGTCCTTACCGTACATTTTTGTTCGACTGCTACTCACACCCCAAAACCAAACAATGTTCAAGCGCCGATACCAGCTTAAACAACTAAAGCTATTGAAAGGGAATTGGGTCTCACCTTTTAAAGCCAAGCCGCTAACATTTATAGAACTACCAAGGATAAAGCGATGAAAACAGGGATAAATCGGCAGTTTCGCTTGGCATCTCGTCCTGTTGGTGACATCAAGGAAAGCGATTTTGAGTATCGGGAAGAACCAATCCCCAGCCCTAAAGAGGGTGAGGTTCTGGTACGGACTATCTATCTTTCGCTAGACCCGACCAATCGCATTTGGATGAGCGACCAGGAGCAGTATATGCCTCCCGTTGAAATGGGAGAAGTCATGCGCGGTATTATTCTCGGTGTGGTTGAAGAGTCTAAGAATCCCTATTTTAAACAGGGAGATCTGGTTTCGGGTCTGCTGGGTTGGCAAGATTATGCACTTGCTGAAGGGAACAGTGGCTTTTCTGTCACGCGACTACCTGACCCTTTGCCCTCTCCGCTTACGGCATTTATGGGACCGCTGGGAGCTACGGGGTGCACGGCTTATTTTGGGCTTTTGGATATTGGACAGCCAAAAGTTGGAGAGACTGTGGTCGTGTCAGCGGCAGCCGGAGCAGTTGGTTCCATTGTTGGACAAATTGCCAAGATTAAGGGCTGTCGTGTGGTGGGTATAACTGGCTCTGATGAGAAATGCCGCTGGCTTGTTGAAGAACTTGGGTTTGATGCAGCGATTAACTATAAAATCGTTGACTTAGAAAACGCGATCGCTCAAGCCTGTCCCAATGGAATTGATGTTTATTTCGATAATGTTGGTGGTTCTATTCTTGATGCCGTGCTGACCAAGATTAATCTACATGTACGCATTCCTCTATGCGGTTTAATCTCAACTTATAATGCAACAGAGCCTGTTCCCGGCCCTTATAATTACAGCCAGATTCTGATGAAGCGTGCTCGCGTGCAGGGGTTTATTATCCTCGATTATTTTCCCCGATGGTCTGAAGCGATAAGCGACCTTGGACAGTGGCTCAATCAGGGAAAAATTAAATATGCTCTGGAGGTGATCGAGGGCTTGGAAAATGCACCGAAAGCAATCCTAAAACTTTTCGACGGCAACAAGAAGGGAAAACTGGTCGTTAAAGTCTCAGAGGAACCTAGCTAGTTACGTCAGCCGGGCCGTCCTAAAGATGCAATAGTTGATTCCGGAGTGACACCTAAAGGCAAACTTAAAGCGGGCTTGGTGTTTAGTGTAGTTCTTTTACTACTTGGAATTTATATTGGCGTATAGAACCTAGAGATTGCAGTTCCATTGAAACGCGCTTGGTAAAAGTATCTTTTAATTCGGGGCGGTAGCTGTACTTGTACTTTTAGAGTTATCTCCCCCTAAACTTTTTCTTAATTCAATATAATCTCTCCCCCTTTGTGTTGTTTTTATATAATCTCTTAAATCTACTGTTTCTGGCATTTTTGCAAGGCTCTTTCCCGGTTGATTTTCAATCAATCCTAAAGTGCGTAGACGCCTCAACTCCACTTCAAATTCGTACTTTTTACGGAAAGAACACTCTTTGTCGTCTTTTTCAGCTTCATACAATCGAGTTAAGTGCCTTAGTTCATCTTCGCTAACTATGTTTTCAACAAATTTGCGATTGGTATAATCCGAAGCCTTTGCTAGATGCTGAATTGCTCCTCCTTGAGCTTCAATATTAGCTTTCTGGGTATCCACACGCTCTTTTACAGCTTCAACCTCTTCCTGAAGCACCTTGACTGATATCCCGTCTTTCCCAATTTCTAATTCTTGGAGTTTCTCAAAAATACTGGAGTTGAACAATAAGATAATTGCAAATAAGATAATATCTCCTTGCTCAACACCTCGGTCTATCATGTGAAAGGTGATTGCCCCCAGATAAAGCAGTCCAAGCAGACTGGTAAGCTTCAAGATTACCCAGTTAAACCAATTCTGGGAATTGCCATGAGTTTTTTTGAGTATCTCCAGTAACTCTTTAGCTTTTTCGTCTTGCTCGGCACGCTCTTGCAGATATATTTGCAATTGCTTTTTTAAAGATTTGCTAATCTTCATATGACTGCATAGATGATCAAAAATCACAAAACCTTCAGCCAGCACTTGACCAAAGGCTATTGTTAATTTCTACAAGAATTTCTTCAAGCTTTCCATCGAACGCTTTGTTAATTCGGGTAAACTCCCCTTGCGCCTTAAACGCTCCCCGGTCAAACGCCTCCCGGTCTACAATAACCACCATTAAAGCAAACCTCCAAAACCAATAGCAATCAACTTTCGTTTCGATGCTCGGGCGATGCCCTGAAAAAAACAATGCCTCGATGTCTAATGGGTAGATATTGAGGCATTGTTTTTGCTAGGTGCTATCCATAACACCAGCCAGATTATGCAAGTTCTGAAAGTAGCAAATCCAGTTTTTTCTCCTAATAATCGTCTCTATATTTGCGCTCAGAATTTTGTGAGGTGAGCTGTGGGGCAAACCCGTGGGGCTGTGGGTTAAATCTGTGTATGTGGGTCGTGGGGTAGGTTGTGGGGTCGTGGGATGCCTGATTTTCCGTCACCCCACAACTCTCCACAGTTTAATACGCTCGGAACCCCACAGACGAGTGAGACTTACCCTCCTCATCAATTTCACCCAATCCAGTATCAGCAAGTAGTCCTAAGTACTGGTGAATTTGTTCTACTTTTTTGCCTTCCAAAACCTTGAACTTTTGGTCATACACGTTGCGAACAGTAATCCAGTCATTTTTCTTTTTTGCAAATAACCAAATAGTCTTTAAGGGTTCTGCCAAACTGTCAGATACTTTTAATTCATTGATTGGTTCAGTTGGTGCGTCAAGCGAAACTGTCTCATCGGGAATCGCTTCCGATTGTGTTTCGACGGCTGGCTCACTCACGGTCAAAGGCTTTTTTGCAGCAGCAATACTACTCGCCTTGTACTTCCTCAAGTCAGGCAGCAGTGCCAACTGTGCAGAGGCTAGACTACTGAAGATTAGAGGACGGCAGTTTTTCTTACTGATGGGTTGGAGTTGTTTGAAAGTGGCACTGAGGGCAATGCGGTCTGATTCGTCAGCCACAATGTAGCGATCGCTTATCAGGTTGGTTAAAACACCGTAACTCTCATTGACCATCCCCAGCTCGTCAATGGAGTAGTTCCCTAGCCCGATCAGGTTAAAGTTCTTCCGACTATTCCGGTCGGCTTTCAGCCCCACAGCGGCTAGGTTGTAACTCTGTAGGTCAACCAGCAGACAAACATTTAGCTCTCTGCCGTTGTAGATGATGTCTGCGAGCTTTGAGAGGTACTTGGAACTCTTGACCCACTCATCTGACTTCAACTCTTCAAGTGCCTGATTGATACTGAGCCAATCAGCAAGAATCAACCGTACCGGGGACAATGCCGGACGCTCTGACTCTGGGAGCCTACGCCGTGTGTCATAAACACTCCAGATGTTGTTGATCAGGATGAGCGCGTGTCCGGGTTCGGTAGGGTCAAAGAGAATTACCCGTCCTTTTTCAGCTAGACCGCAGAAAGAATCTGCTTTCTGAGATAGAACAAACACTTCTGCGTCAGGGTGAAGCTCGAACAGCTGGCTCAAGATATAAGCTTGAGTGACTGACTTACCCGATCCGGTATCACCAATCAGGAGAGTTGAGCGTCGGGAAACAGCAAGAGATTGCAACATTTCAAGCCCTGCCTGACCTGATGTTAAGCTGACGTGCGGTGGATTGACGGGACTAGCCAGCGGGTTGAGTGGTATCTGATCAGTAGGTTGAGGCGCGTTAAGCGAAGCTGTCCCAGAGGGAATCGCTTTTGGCTCTCTCTGCTCAATTACTGGGTGTGACTGCTCCGGCATTGCTGTTCGACGTTCTGGAGACACCGCTGCCGTGATGTAATGCTTCACTTCATCACCAGAGAGTAAGTCTCTCCGAGCATGGAACTGGTCACACAGATGACGGTACAGATCAAACCGCACTTTGGGAGGTGCTGAACCTAAGATACTGACTACTTCACCAAAGCGGTAGTTAAGCAGTAGCACCTCATCCTTCTCAGCCTCACTCAAGTACTCCATCTGGTCTTCCAAAGGATGACGCTCAGCCGCAATACCTCCTTCCATCACTTTGAGAATGTCACCCAACTTCCCTCGGTACATTGGGATTAGGCGAACTGAGCCAGTGTCCTGGAATTCCTGGAAGACCGTGTAAATATAGCCGACCGCTCCAATGGTAAGGGGCAACCAGGCTAAGGGATTGGCACTCATTACGACTGAAGCTCCCACTGTGATGGCGCAGGCGAGCTTTCCTGCCTCACATTCCTTGGCTGTTTCCTTACTCTTATCCAGCAGAAATACTCCACGCCTTCTCACCCAGATATCCACGTCACCTTGCTCTAATAGGTGCAATGGGGCAAATTCTGTTGGATCGTAATCAGGTGCTAGGGCTAAATTGCTATTCATGTGTCTTGCATCTCCTTGAAAAAATGCCCTGCCCTAATTGCTAGGACAGGGCACTGATTTACTACTCTTGGGGGCTATTTGCGGTCAGCCTCACACCAGAGGACATAACCCGCTTCACCTGCAACCAGTGAAACAAAGTTGTAGAGAAACATTCCAATGAAAGTCAGTACTGGCTGTCCCCACGGATTGCGGCTCATTACAAAAGTGGCAAGGATATCTGCAACGACTACGACTAAGATGAACAACCCCAGGATTGAACGCTCACCCATACCAGCTCTCTTGTAATCCAATCGTCGGGCTTCTACTAGGTCGATGGCACCCTTGTTTTTCTCTGGCACAGTATGGTGCTTTATTTCTTCATAAGCCGACTTCGCTTGCTCTGGCTTTTTGCCACGAATCGCCTTCGACTCAATCCACATCACGGCTAAAGCGACAACAACAGCCGCCCAGAAATTGATTTTTGTCCAAATCCAGAGCCAGCCAATACCAATCCAGCTATCCTCCCAGAATGGGAACAATGGCTGACCTCCAAAAGCTTGGAAGAAACTGTCTGAGGACATGGCTATACCAACCATGAAAATAGCGGCGGCTAACACTTTAACGCCAGCTTTATTGTGATCGACAAAATTATCGAGGATTCGAGCTGGAATGTAGATGATGACTCCGACAATCTTCACGCCAAAGTCAATGATTTTGCCAAGGATGTCGTAGAAGTCGTTACTCGGTTTTGGTTTGGCGTTACTAGCATAACCATCGTATGTTCCGGTATCACCGGGACTATCGACTGTTTTGGGAGAACTGGAAAATCTAGCCATTGCAAACTCCTTGATAGTATTTGGTGAAGTAAAAGCGTCCTTGTTGGGCATATCCAATGCACAGTCGGTTCTTGTCGAAAATCAACGTCTTTTTTGTTGGGTCTACTGTGTGATTCCAGTCAATTTGTGGTGGCTGGTTACTGAGGGTGTAGTTGCTGATGATTAATTGCTCAAAGTTGGCAATGCCGTTTTTGGAATAAGCATCAGCCGCTTTTTTGGCAGATTCGGCTTTAGCTTTTTCAAGTTCGGCTTGGGTACGGTAAAGGTCTTTGTCGGAGGCTTGTTTCAAGGAATCAGGAATCGTGAAGGCGTTGATTAGTATCAACAACAGGAACCCCGACACACCAGCACCTAAGCCAAATGAGTAACGTCCTGACAACTTCATCAGAGGTACTGCCCGATTGCGTCGTTCATTGCTTTGAGGAAAGCCTCGAAGTTGTCGGTGCGCTCACCCTGTTCCTCATCGATGACAAACTTGATAAGCCAGTCAACCGTTGCAGGGATGAGGTTCCAACTATCGGGTTCAATTGCCTCAATCGCTTCATCAAGAGTGCGTTTGGGAGGGAAAATGCTTTCCTGCTCGTTTTCCTCAACCCGGAAGCGCTGGTATTGATAAAGGCTTAATGACGCTCGCAGAAAGAGTTTGTCTTGTAGCGGCATAGTCTCTAAAAATGTGCCGTATCTTGCGACCAAACCGTGGACAGCTTCGGCATTGCAATACTGGGTTGGGCTATACATGAGTTGCTCCTCGCATTAACTACTTGACGTGGAATCTGATGCAACCTAACTCAACAAAAGCCTTTTGTGCTGCTGCTTTGAGTAGGTTCGGTGCTTTGGGATTTCGGGCCAGATGAGCCAGCGGGTTTTGAGCTGTGAGAATGCATTCGTGAATGAGGTCTTTCATTGCTGCTTTGCCTTGAACCACTCGTAGGCACTCGATACAATGCGCTGTTGTTCTGGAGGCAAAGGGAAAGGAAGTTCTCCAACGTTTTGACGGGCTAGTACATCGGCAGCATCACGGGCTTGATTAGTTGGCACTCCAGCCGCTTCAAGCTGTTGTTGCATCGAGGCTTGGATTTCATCTGCGTTCATGTCAACCCCCCAAAACTATCTGATTGATTAGGGCAACGCAGAGATTGAGCTTGGAGCTAGGGGTTAAGTTTTGCGTTAAGCACCACAGTCCCCAGCCGTTTCCGTCTTCATCAAAACTGTCCTGCACGATGGCTTGAGGAGTATCAGTCGCAGACTCCATGAGCATGATGATGCAAGCGGCTCGGTCGTCATTGGTCAGGGCTTGTAGTTGGGCACCGTATCGTGACTCAATTTCCGCCAGAATGTACTCATCTTGTGTGCCGGGGAGTCCCCCGACATAGTAGCCAAGTGGTTTTACCATTAGTGATTAGTCCTTACGTTCGTTTACTTCGGTCGTTTGGGATGAGTCAGCACCGGAGCCGGACAAACTTTTGGTGCTGACTTCCAATTGAGGTGCATTGAAATTAATGTGGTCGTAAACGTCACTCCAGTCGTTAGTTGCGATTGCTTCCACAGCTAATCCTTCCAATTCCGAGAGAAATCCTTCATGTTCCTGCCGGATATCTTCCAGGGGGTCAGATGGATTTTCTTTCAGTCGTTGAGTCCAGTCATCCTGGTAAATGTCGTTTTCTGGTGCAATCATCTGTTCAAGCGATTCCATTGATTCTGTGGGTATTAGCAATCCACTGTTCTGCCGTCCAGCCGGATTCATAGGCAGTTTTCAGACCTCCCATCGCTATACCGAGAAATCGAGGGTAAAACTCACCTTCCATCTGGGGGTAAGCTCTTTTGACAATCAAAAACCACTCTTGAATTGCGGTTTCATCAATGCCCAGCAGGATTTGCAAGGTTAATGATGTTTCTGGAGTCACTTGTGCTTCCTTTGATTTGAACGACTTAAAGTATTTGTCTGAGCGATTTAACCACTGCCTCTGCCTGGGCCATGTCATTCTTTTGTCTGCCGACTTCCCAGAGTAAATCCTCGATTTGTTGACGTTCTTCGGCAGTCCCGGTTTTATAAATCTCAATCGTTTTTCGGGTAGCCTGTTCGATTTCCCATCGTTCCTTGAGTTTTTGGAAGAATTTAAGCATTGTTAGGCTGCATCTTCCATATCAAGTTCAAATTGGCTGGCAAAGTCTGCCTCAAAGTCCAAGGTTTCAGCCCTGGATGGTTGCAAGGCGGGTGCATCATTCGATGTTTGTAATGCCACTACCTTGCTGCCACTACCAGGAACTAATCCCATGAGCCAGTTAAAGAGTTTTGCCAAAGGCACCTGACGTGCCATCGACTGAGCCATCTTGTGTTCGTAAAGCACTCGATTGGTCAAGGTGGTTAGCTCAGCCCCTGTTAGTTTCTCTCCTGACTTACCCAAGACCCGCTCAGCTTGGGTCTTGAGGTAACTTTCAAGGTCCGGCTCTAATCGAACTCGTGTATTCTCTGCCATGATTATTTACTCCTCTCTAAACGGCTTTGTGCAAGGCGTTGAAGCCCTAAAGCATTTGCCCAGCTCCCATCGGCTACGGCAGTAAAACCGTACTTCTCAACAGCAGCAGCAACGCCTGGGAGTTGTGCCCCTCCACCCCAGACAACGAAACTGCCTGCTAACTTCCGCCAAGGCGACACCGCCTTAAGCGCCAAACTGAAACGGTCTTTGAGCCAGGGCATTAACTCGTGCTGGTATGTCTCCCGAAAGCTAATGCCGCTATTCCCATAAAGGAAGCTTCTGTTCTCAATGCCTTGGCGAATCAGTTCAATGTCCCCCAGCTTGCCGCCTTCATAAATCTGGAGTTCCCGCACGCGGGCGATTGCATCCAACAGGTCAACACAACCACCCACGCTTAAAACTTCCCGATACTCAATCGAGCCACCTGGAGCAAACACGGTAGGAATAATCGTGCCAGTTCCAAAGTCAAGAGCGATCGCGATTTTTGTCGGGTCGATTAAATTCTGGTGGCGACAGTAAACGTAACTGCCAGCCCCTTCTGGAGGAACCAGCCCCACATGAAGCTTGATGATTGATTGGGGGGAACCTTTGCCGTTGAAGTTGACAACGTGAGTACCTTCTAGTACTTCGGTGAGCCGCTTTCCAAAAAGCTTTGAATTGTGGATGCTGGCGACTAGATACAGGTTCCACACCTGGCGGTAAGGTAGAGTACCCAATGCTCCTAAAATGCTGTGCAATGCATACTCAATCTTGTACTCTGCCTTATCACTGAGCTTGGTGTGTCCATAAGGGTCAGTGGTGTATGCCACCTCTCCCGTCTTGAACTCGCGACCCATCAATTCCTTAGCATCCCCATCTCGGTAGTAGAACGTACTACCGTACTTTGACGTGGGATAGTCCAGTAAATCTTCTCGGAGTTCCTTGAACTTGGAAGGGCAGCGCACTTTCACTTGCCTGGAATCGGCATCTAGAGCCACTTTGAGAAGTCCGTGCCCGTTATCGACTCCTACAGCCAGAATTGGTGTTCTTTGGTCAAATTCAGCCTGTTTCGGCTGGGCTGCAATCATATTGAATTTACCTCAGTTTTGTTTCAAGTGCCCTAAGACCTTTGTTGCGATTGCGTTTAAGGGCGTTTTTAGCGGTCAGAAGCCTTTCGTTTCAAGTAACCTGACTCAACCTATCTATCCTCTGGTTGGTAGTTACTGGGTGTTTCTGGGCTATGTCTGTTAACATAACACAAGTCTCACATAATGACACAGATTTCACATTGTGTGTCAAGCAGCATTGAAAGCACACGGCGTATCATGAGGTAATTAATGAACACAGACGAAAGCATGAGCGGACGGGTGAATGTCGTTCTATCAGATGACCTATATGAGCTTGTTAAAGACCTTGCCGAGGCAGAGCAACGCTCTCAAAGCCAGATGACAGCAATATTGGTTAAGGAAGCGTTGACGGCGAGAGGAATGATTCCCCAAAACAAACCTCCCACCGCTGGCACCAGCAGCAGCAAAGGCAGGGGGAAGAAAGGAGGTGACGAGTGACAGAGAAACCAGGCGTATGCCACCGTGAGGTTGGTACCCCTTCAACAATCTCAAGTCTCCTGCTCAAACAAGCGCTGAAACCTCTGTAGAAGAAATCCTTGGATTTCACTGGAAGTGAAATTAAGACTGATTTTGCCTAAACTCCATCGTTAACAACAATGGGTAATTACTTCAATCTAAAACTAATCCTCCAAAAGCCTTTCTATTGAACGTTTTAAGCAGTGTATATACTTGAAAATACTTCAGTGATGGCGAGATTGAAAGTATTTCCGTTACGCTTCCAGCAAAGGTTTCTTCAATACCTTCCAATAATTAACTTAAAATTTATTGAAAAACTTTTTATTGATGCTTTAAGTAGAAAGCTTCAAGAGATTCCTATGAATTTTAGTAAATCTGATAAGCAATGAAATTAAGGAAATAAAGTTCTGCACATACGTGAATCTTCCCTATCTATCAGCAAAAAAACGCTGATAACGATTCATCTATACCCTCTAATGGTTATGGGTGAGTGGTCAACAATAAAACCGCCTGAAATCTGATAGATTTCAGGCGGTTTTATTGTAGAATTCCAGTAGCTATTTAATCTAGGGGGTCTTGATACAACCAAATAGGAAGTAACAAGTGAATAAAAAACTGTACGTGAGTTTCCCTTCAGAATGGTGTCCGGCAAGCGACCAACTTGAAACACCAACCTGCTGCTCACAACCCATTGTGTTGCCAATAAAAATATTAGCACGAATGGGATGGGACTTCTATGCCAAATTTCAAGAAAATGGCACCCAAGCGTGAAATCTCTAACCCATGTACCTAGCTAGCCAGAGTTCCCCCAGGCAGAAAGAACAAGAAAGAAATTGTTCGCTTGGGAAACCACATACATTTGCAGATCAAGGCTAGCTAATTTTTTTACCAAATCGGTAAAAAGTTTGAGGAATTTTTCATGACTTGAGTGCCTTACACCACATAAAGGGCATCAATCATGGTAACTACACCAATTAAACAGAACTACTCCAGCTCAGACGAGGCTTCTCTTTGCACAGAAGAAGACAAAGAGAGTGTGCAGACAGTTAAGGACTTGCAAGAAGTCCTTAACTGGCTAAAGACAAACAATTTTCCGGTTCTACCAGTAGCACCGGCACAACCCGCTGATCAGTACCCAGCACGCGACAAAGACGGCAATATCAAACAGGACAAGCAAAATAATCCTATCCCGGCTTTCACTGGGAAAAATCCCAGTTATTTAGACAGCAGTGGTAGACCTCACCTGGTGAACCATCGACCGTATCAGAAGCGTTTGCCTACACCACAGGAAATAGAAACGTGGTTCGCCAATCCCCTCAATGGCATCGGAACATTAGGCGGCTGGAACGATACTATCTGGCTCGACTTTGATGTTAAGAAGTTCCCCAGTGAGGACGACTGCACTCAGGCTGTGACTGAGGTATTGCAGAATCCAACTCTTGCCAACACTTTCTTGGAGCGCTCACACTCAGGCGGCTGGCGGGTTGGTGTTCGGGTTAAGGAAAAGCCAAGCTTTACCAACTTTGCCTTACAACCCGGTGGCAAGCATATCGGTGAGGCATTAGGAGAAGGACGCTTTACCGTACTAGCACCAACAGTTGGACCATCTGGGAATCCGTATCAATCAATCAATCGTGTGCTACCAGCGGAAGTGGAAAGCTTGGAATCTATCGGTATTTACAGCACTTCGACCAAACGCCAGCACCAGGGCGTTACTCCACAGCCTCTACTTTCCTACGTTCCTGGCAACATTCCCCTTGAGGAATTGGGTAACACCACCAGCCGCGAGATTTTAAAAGGGAGCTGTCCAACAGGCGATCGCTCCGAGGCATTAGCAACAGCCTTAAATGAGTGGTACGGCTGGCAGAACTGGGGAAAAGACAACGACATCCCGATTACTGGTACACCGGAAGATTTAGCACATTATGCAGGCGGGCAGCTAGGGATTGATAGTGAGCGGGTTGAGCGTATTCTCAAAACCATTGACATTGTTAGCTGCAATCCCGCTGCTTTACACCGAGGCGGTGAAGAGAGCTGCTGGAAGAAGATTCGTCGGCTATCTTTAGCGACATTTAAAGCCAAGTGTCCGGCGCACATCCAAAGTTCCTTTGAATCGAGACGGGATGAGGACAGCAAAAAACGAAAAACTGAGTGGGGTGTAGAAAGCAAAAATGTCACAACACCAGATAGCTTCGACCCAGTTGAAGAATTTACCCAGCGAACTCTCTTCTCTCTCTATGGAGACAAGCCCTGGATCTGTGTGGACAACCGGTTGTATGCCTGGACAGGCACTTACTACAAGCTCAGTAAAGATGCTGTAGAAATTAAACGGCTGGCTGACTTTTGCAATACTTACCCAGTCATCGACAAACAAGGAGAACTCAAGTTTCCCTACGCTAAACCTTCTAAGGTAAAAGAAGCACTAGAGTGGGTCAAGATGCGGCTGTCTGTTGACCCAGACCTCGTAAATCCTCCCGGCATCAACTGTACCAATGGAGTTTTGCACATCCACTGGAATCGCTCAACTCCTAGCTGGGAACTCGTCGAACACGACCCAGATTTTTATTACATTTATAAGCCCCTCGTCACCTACAATCCTAAAGCTGATTCCAAAGCAAGCGATCGCCTTTTAGAAGTCTTAGACGCACCTCAAAGAGATATCTTCCTCAAGACAATTGCTGCATCTCTCGACTTAGAGACGGTGAGAAAGTACAAAGGGCGTTTGGTACGAGCCTTGCTTTTCCGGGGTCACGGCTCCAACGGTAAGGATACCCTGAGAGAGGCGGTCTCAGCCATGTACGGACACCAGGGGATGACCGGCTGCACCCTGTCAGACTTTGCCGCTTACGATGAAGGTCGCAAGTTTCCACTGGCGCGACTGCGGCACTCGCGGGTGAACTGGGCAAGCGAAAATGCCAGTACAGCACGGCTTGACAAGATTCAAAGTCTTAAGGCTTTCATCACCGGAGACACGCTTGATAGTGAGCGCAAAGGTAAAGATGCAGAACCTTTCAAACCCAACGCTATAGGCTGTTACAACATCAATGATACGCCCAATCTACAGGGCACCTTAGAGGCGATTTCCGGTCGCTATGCTGTTATCTACGCCAACAAGACTTTTAAGATTGGGGCTGACCCCACCAAGGGCGAGATTGAGGCTGACCCTCGCTTCAAGGATGACCCAGAGTTCCTTTGTTCGGAAGTTCTACCCGCGTTCTTGAATCGCGTCTTGGAAGCACTGCAACGACTGATGGCCGAAGGTATCGACTACAGTTGCACCGAGAAAGCTTTAGAAGATATTCAGGTGGAAAACTCCCACCTCTTCCAGTTCTGCAAGGACACTGGCTTGAACTATGACCCAGTCAGCGTGCTAACGGCTAGTGACATCTGGACACGCTTAGAGCAATGGTATCTGGAAAACGGCACTCTCACCTATGAGTCAGGCAGCAACGGCAAAGAGAGGGCGATTTGGGCAGAGCAGAGCAAGCATTGCGATCGCAATGTTAAGGCAGTGAATCAGGTGATTGCTCGCTTCCGGGCTATCTTCCCGAAAACTAAGTTAGTAACTGTACCGCATGAGAGCGGCAAGAAAACACTTCAGGCTCTCCAAGGTCTCAGTTTTGGCGGTAACGGTGGCGATGATGGCGGGGATAGTGTCCCGGAATCTCCCACCCCAATTTCACCCCACCCCACCCCAATTCCACCCCAATCGCCACCCCAACAAACAACGGAAAATCAAGACTTCCACCCCACCCACCCCAATTTATTACATGGGTTTGAAAAATTGGAAAATTCCACACCCGACCCTGGCGATGTGGAGCAAAAACTTCTTGAAAATATTCTTGAAAAGAGTATGACCCCGCAAAACCTGGGGTGGGTGGGGTGCGATGCCCAAGAATCAAGCTTTTTTGGGGTGGAGAACTGCGGTGGAACTGGGGTGGAAATCGCAAAAACTGGGGTGGAGATACCTCAAGAAGTGGTTCCCGACACTCAAGCTTCCCTAAGTGCCCCCTCAACTGAACGGTCAGCGGTTCCTAACATAGCCACCGCAGCGGCTACTGATGAGTTGGAGAGCTGGTTAGAGTATCACCAAGTGAAGAAGCCTTACCCAAATCCCAAGTCTGATAATCTTCGCTCCAGCCAAAAGCGAGCTTTTGCCATCCGTGAAGCGTACCGAGCCGGCAAAACTAAAGAGGACTTATCGGCGCTTCCGCGTGAGAATGGGGGGAAGTTTTCCAAGGAAGAGTTAGTTTGGGTTAGCAACTGGCTTTATCACTTCTTTCCCAGTGAGTATCACCATGTGCAAGCGACCAGCAAGATTAGCCAACAACGGTTGCTGGAGTGAGGCGGGTCAGCTATGTGACTTCTAGCTTAAGTTGCCTAATCACTTTCATCTCGTCCTGCCTCATCACAAGGCGCTAGCGTTACACACTCCCTTAAAACCAAAACCCCCAGCCAAGGGTTTTGACCGGGTGTCGGGTATCGCTGGTGGGGCATGGGTGTCGCTGGCGAGCAAGCTTCCTATGCCGTGGTAGTAGCAACTTGGTATAACTTGCTCCCCTTGAAATTGGTCATTTCGGTTGAGGCGGTTGTTGCAATACAACTTGCAGTTCTTCAAGGGTGCAATCAGCTAATTCCTTAACCCGTTGCTTAGCCGCTTCCATAATAGACAGAAACTGCGGACAATCCTGACACTTGAGAGCTTGCCCGACCACCGAACAATCACACTCAAACACAGGACGTTCATTGAATCGACGCTTGCAGGAACGACAACGATAGCGCTGTTTGCCTTTTTCCAAAGAGTGCTTAACGAAATCAGTAGAATGACAAAAAGGGCATTCCCGTCCGTAAACCCTTGGTTGATGTCCCTGTTCAACCAGCACTTGCTGAAGAGCCACTTCCGCCCGCAGCTTAAATAGATCGAAAGTCGATTTAATCATTGGATGCTCCTCCAGACCTAAGCTTTTAACTCAATGGATTTGACAAGTCCGTTAGCCACCGTAATGCGCCCGACCAACCGGGGGATCACCGCCATCCTTTCATCAGCACCAAGCAGATTCCAAATCGCTAAATTATTTCCGGCTTGGATAATTTCTTGAGCGGTCTTACGCTCCAAAGAACGCTGGGAAAAGGGATTTAGCTCGTCCTGAATTTGTTGGCGGAGATTTTCCTTGAGACGCTCTAAATCGGGAGAATGCATCTGCATTTTTTCCAAGTTGGCTAAATCTGCCTCCAGTTGCTTGAGTTTCTCTGTAGGTTTAGGAACGACTTGGGACGTGTCATTTGGTTCAACAATAATTACCTGAGACTGCCGCAAAAAGTATTTGCTCAGTTCCTCCTCAATCAGGTGTTTACGAGTACCCTTCAAGTTGTTACATCCTTTCCGCGCGTGGCGGCAGGCGTAGTAGTGGTAGGTTTTCTGTCCATCCTTGGAGTACTTGGTTTTGGTAATCGCTTTGGCTCCACATTCAGCACAAAAAACTAAACCCCGGAGGTAGGAAAACTCTCGGAAGTTATCTTCGCTCTCTAAATCCGCCGTGAAGAAAGCTGCACCAACATGATGGGCATTGTATTCAAGGATTTGATGAATCTGCGCCGCCTGTTCCGGCGTAACTAAGCGGTCTAGGGGATGCGTATCCCGCACAATCTGCCACTGCTCCGGTGGCAAGGTTTGCCGTCTCCCATCAGGTAACGTCCGTCGCTTTTTGTAAGCCGTATGTCCCGAAAGAACAGGATTAGTTAACCAACGTTGTAGACCACGCGGAGTCCAGTGGAAGATTTTGTCATTACCGTTCTTCTTACTTCTAGAGCGTTGGATACCATATTTGTTAGTAATGCCGCGAACGGCTTTACTAACGCTTTGAGTTTCCAAAAAAATGCGTATACAGTCTTCTCCAAGTTGTGCGGGAGACAGTCCTGGTAACTGTTCCATCTCTAATTGATAAAGGTCTTGATAGTTAGCCGGACGCTCCTCTAACAGACAAAGAAACGGACTACGATCAAGAGCATAGCGCTCGTCAACCGTGGTAAAGGCAAAAGGCCGACAAGAACAAGCGAGCTGTTTATTGCGTCGGTGCTGATTGCCGTGGTGTACCCGCTCAGATAGTTGAGCCACCTCCATCTCAGCCAAACTCGCCAGGAGATTTAGCATGAGCTGTCCACCGGGATTACCTAAAGCGATGTCTTGATCTAACACCCGCAGATTGACCTCGTAATTTTGGAAGACATCCACGCATTTTCGGATGATTAGGATACGTCTGCCTAAACGGTCGATGCGAGTGATTATCACCTCAAAAATCTCACCGTTTTCAATCATCGCTAATATTCTGTTTAGCCCAGAACGATCATCTTTTTTTCCACTTTGAACATCATAAATAACCAAATCAGCACCCGCATTTTCCAGCCGTGCGATTTGCTGTTCAAGGGCATGAGAATTAAGCGCTTGTTCCCGAGAAGAAACCCGTGCGTAGGCAACAGATATTTTCGGGTTAGGACTTGATAGAGGGTCTTGGGTCATTGGTTTTAAGCCGGGTTTGGTTAGTTGTCTCATGATTTCAACCTCAAGTATTGGGTATTTGTTGACATAAGTTTAGCTCTTTTTGTGCATCACCTTTCCCGCGTGGAGATGCACAAATACCCAGCAAAAACTCTTGAACAAGACACAACAAATCTCTCTTTTGTTAGGTGATTGTTCTTAACTTTTTGGAGATTCTGTTTAAGAACTAGCGTCTTAAAAATCCTCAAGTTAATTGTGTTTTTTGGAGGAGCAAACGGGTCAAAAGCAACAGCTATCTATCAACATTTGCCTGTTGCTCTAAACACTACCAACCCGAACAGTTGGTCAAGCGGTTTTTTTGAATACGTTAAGAAATATTAAGCCCAGGCCCAGTGAATATAGCCGAGTGGGTCTATGACTCCTTCAACTCGTTGCACCTTGTTAGTTGCCCTTGTTTTATAAGGTTGTCCCCCACGCCACTCGAACTGCGAGACATATAATTCTTTGGCAGCTTTCAAAGCCTTGATGTAATCAAAGAACAGAGGGCTGATAAGCGTTTCCTCAAATTGCTCTTCGTCAAAGCACTCTCGCAAGTCCAACAGCCAGTAACCGTACCAGCCGGCATTCTTCAAAAAGTCAAGATAGTCTTGTTCCATCTGTCGGTAAGGCGGTCTCAGGCGAGTGCCTGAGAGCCAAGGGTTCTTTTGCAGAAGCCGTATCCGGGCAGAGATGTTGTCTCTTTGTTGTGCATTAGAGGGCCAATTGAGTTCTGAGTTCATTGGACCGCTTCGCCAAAGCAGTAGAAAACTCTGCTTTTGGGTTTCCTGGAAGAGTGCCATCGGGTTATTGAAGCGGTAGGGAATCCCTTGTGCGGCTGCCCAGTTTCTGATGTCTGGCTCTCCCGTAACTAGCAATTTGAAGTGAGAATAGTCTATGTTTGTGTCTAAGTCCAGGTCGAGGAGGAGCGTTTCTGGTAAGTAACGCCAGAGAACTCCTTGTTCTTCGATTGGGTTGGCAATCACTCCCAAAAGCTTATAAGCAAAAAGTACTCCCTTTGCCTGCCAGTAGTAATGCAGGGTCTTGAGCCAGTAAGCCTGATTCGGGTTTGTGGGGATGATTTCAAGAGAAGGAATTTCTCCGATGGCTTTGGCAATGTTGAAAAATCTTCTTCCAATCGGAGTGTTAGGGATGTATATCTCGGATGTGGGAATCAATGGTCGCTCAATTGAAAGTCGCAAGTCTTCTTCTTTGGCTTTTGCCATCCATTCGTTTAATGCCGCTCCTACAACTGGCGAGTGTCTTATAAATTCTTCAGGTTCCCCAAAAAGAGGCTCTGGGACGAGAATCAGAGGTAATTCCAGCAGAGCGGGTTGCCGCTGAAACATCTGGGAAGCCCAAGCTCTTTTATCTTCTTGTGTAGTTGGAACTACTCGGTTAGCCGAGACTCTGTAGGAGCGCACCACGGGTTTTAAGTGAAGCGAATGATACAGAGTCAGTTTACTGCGTTTAGGGAAAATAGTACAAGTGTTCGCTAGCCCGGACTGTCTTGGATTCTTGAAAGGCGGGGTTGTCGCTCATTTCACTGACCAAGCCGCGAGGAAGAAGTGCAGTGAACGGCTGTTGTTGAATGAAGGGTATTGGAAACTCCTTGAAGTACTCCTTAGAAACGCTTTTTGGAATTGACTTCAAAAACAAACCCCAGTAACTATCTGGGGTAGGAGGGAGATTGAAAATAATTCATTGAACAATGCTGTCAAGGCGGTTTCCCTCTGGAGGAACTAGCCTAAAGAGCTAACGGAAAACGCAATCACAATCATTAAGCCAACGAACACAGTAGCGAACGCACCTTGTAGAGCGTAGCGGCGCTGCTCCCATACGGCTGGGTACTCGGCTGTGTAAACAGCGACTTTCGGAGCGTAGTTGTTGAGGATACCGTCTTCGTTAACTGTGGTGAACATGTCGTTTTCCTCGTTGCCCTGGTGTGTTAGGGGTTTATGTAAATAAATGTAACTGACTATTTACAAAAAAGCAAGGGGTGAGCTAATGGATTGGGTTCTCTCTCCAATATGAAATCTCTCACTGACGGGGTAAACCTTCACGACAAATGTAGTGAATGTACTCGGCAATTCAAGGAATACTCATCTCCCTTGGGGTATGCCGCTGAAATGAAACAGCCAACTGATTCATCCAGTCCAATTTGTGGATTGTCCACTCCTGACTGACTCAGCACACCGACCTCTACTCAGACTCCTAAAAATCGCTCAAATCTTTTCCACTATGCATTCAAGAGTTGCCGACACTCCCGTCAACGAACTAAGGCGATTAGCCGTTAAACAACCATAAAGGTTTGCCTGCACAAGCCAAGCTCTCGGACGCTCACTTGCGCTTTACAGTCGAATTGTTGACGACTCTGGAAGGAGGTGAACCCAACACCAAACTTCTATAAGAGTCATCACCGCCGTCATTCGAGCCAGGAGCCGAGCTTTTACCGTGAACGCCACCACCACCAACTCCCTACATCAAACTTCTTTCTCAACCGACAACGCTCCGGAAAATTCTACTGTTACTGACACAATGGCGTTGAGTGAGCTATTAAAAGAAGAACTGATACTTCAGCTTGGTTCCCTACCCAGCAACGCTCTTCTCGTAATCAACCGCATCGTGGTAGAAGTCGAACGGATTTGTACCAAGAGTGAGCGCATCCAAAACGGCGGTGACGTTCGTTCGTGGGAGTTAACCTTGGCACGTCATCGTCTCTCTAAGTGTATTGAGTACTATAAGTTGGGTTCAAAGCAAGGTCGTGTGGAACTGCACAGCCACCTCAGCGTGATGATATATCGTCAGGTGGCACCTGAAAGAGCGCAGTTAAGCTTCGCCGCTCGACACCTGTTAATTGAAGACTTCTTGCAAGACTTTTACGCCGATTCCCTCAAAGCCTTTAGGCGGGAAAATGACTTAGCTGACAACTACACCCCGCGTACAAGAATCGAACTCGCTGAATACATGGGGTTCACTCTTGCATACGCCAAACGACGAGTGATGACCCGTTATGGTGCTGTGCAATTACTGGTACTCAGAGCCAAAAGCTTTGCCAAACGCCAACCTAGCGATACAGTCATGGACATTGAACAGGTAACTGAGTTTGCCAAAGGTGAAGAAGCCCAGATGCAAAACCGCTCACCTGTGATGCAGCAGGTACGAGAGCGTCTGGTTGCTGATACTATTGACCCTCATGATGCGGTTGTGCGAGAGCGCGTGATTGGTGAGCTGGTACAATACCTAGAGTCTCAGGGTCATAATGATTGTGCGGATTACTTAATTTTAAAGCTGCAAGACTTGAGTGCACCAGAAATCGACGACATCTTGGGTTTAACACCACGTTCGCGGGATTATCTGCAACAGCGTTTTAAATACCATGTGGAAAAGTTCGCTCATTCGTCTCACTGGCAACTGGTACACCAATGGCTAGGTGCAGACCTTGACCAAAAGTTGGGACTTTCCGAGCTGCAGTGGGAGGCATTTGTCGCTCAACTTGACTCCCTTCAACAGCAGTTGTTATCACTCAAACGGGCGAGCAAGAGCGATTTTGAGATTGCTAAAGCACTGAAAATTACACCGAAACAAGTGCAAAAGCGCTGGAGTGAGCTGTTAGAGATGGCAAGTCTTGTCCGCAACAAGGTACAAGAGAGTTCCAATAAAGGCATTAACCACTCAATCGCTGCTTAATTCCCCGATTTATAAAGTAATAGAGGTTAGTTGCGGGGCGAACGGCGACATTAATGTCGCTTCTGCTCGGATGCGATCGCTTTTTCGGTTCAGCGATAGGGAGGGTACGCTCTGCCGGTAGTTTATATATCACTGGTTAGGATAAAGCGCCAATCGCTCTCATCCATGCCGTGACTAACTACGCTGGCGCTTGCCGTCGGATAGATACTTCGAGAGCCAAGTGCCAATGCCAAATCGTCGTTCTCTGGCACACAAAACATATGCACATATCCTGATAACGGCTCTGAAATGCCCTTGTCCGCCGTAGCTCCCCACTGGACATGCAGCAGTGGCAAGATTTGCTTAGTACTCTGAAGTCTCAAATCTTTCACTCCCTGAAGTGACAGATAAGAAATTGTGCCTCGATGTTCAACGAGCAGAGGTGTCAGAACGTGCATATCTTCTGCATTTAGGCTATATATTCCTAACGTGGTTGTGCAACGAAACTTTATTGGAGCGAACCGTTCTAAAATGCGGACTAGGCGGTTGGGGCTGCGATTCTCCTGCAAGGAGGCTTTGCTAACGCCTGGATTCATGGAGATGGTGTAGCTTCGAGCGCAACGGAGCATGTCCGAATTGAGGGCATAGCGCAAGAGTCGCAGGGATAGATATTGGTGCTGGTAATCGGGATGAACTTTCAAATCGCACAGATACCAAGCCGGACGAACGACCTCACCCTGATAGTAAGGAATCTGGCGCAGCACACCGGCTCCGACTGCTGCAACGCGATCGGCGCTATCGCCATCTAGAACCACGTAGTAGTTCACTTCACCGAGGCGATCAAAAAAAGCAAAGTAATCGCTCCCATGATCCAACTGGAAAAAATCATTACCGAGGGGATAAGTAGCGGTTTGCTCGATCGCTACAATTCCAGGCTGAAAATGCAGGCGTTCTTCAGGCGAGAGCCGATGAAATTTCATGGCGAAACCCAACTACAACTTCCCGGTAGAAAAAGGAGCGATCAGATGCCAGCAATTGGGTACTGAGTGAGTCATCGACCAGAAGATGGTCAGCCATGACCGACGCCAGATGATGATCGCCATTAAGTCGTCGTCCAATCAAGGCACCACCCGGCTTCAAGCTGTGTACTGCACTCGTTAGCATGGTATGCAGAGCAGACAAGGGCATCCAGTCGGAGATATTAGAAAACTGGATCAGGTCAAACTTACTAAACTCGGCTAATTGCTGCATTTTCTCGGCAAAGGCACCGTGGTGTAGCCTCAGTCGGTCAGTGCCCAAGGCGTGAATGGACGTTTGGGCAGGTTGTTGCAGATAGATAGGAACGCCATCCATTCCACTGGTATAGCAATCGCCCCATACCTGAGTGACAAAGTAATTTTCAGTAGGAACAAATTGTTGTAAGGCGATCGCAAATACATCGGCGAAATGCTCCCCAAAACTACGATCCATCGAATAGTTCACGGCGGCTTCCCCAAATGTTCCTGCCAGTTTGCTGCGCTCGAATACCGTCTCAAAACTATCTCGCCATCGAGGAGGCTGAAGGGCAGTTGTAGGAGAGCGAAGTGGGTCTAACCCAATAGTGGCAAAATGGCTGGAGAGTTCCCGAAACAGCTGCTCGAAGCGACCCACGCGATTCACACCAAAAGCGATTTGGTCTTGCCGTGCGTCCCAAAATGCCTGTGTTGTGTCTGGAAGTTGCAGGCGCACTCGTTCGTAGAGCCTTAGTCGCTCCGTCTCACTCGCCTTCAGCTCTGCTCCTATAAGTCGTAGTTGTTCATCTAGGGACAAGTGCAACAAGGCTTGTCGTCGCAACTCAACTAAATGAAGTTGGGCGAGGTTCAGGTCAACCGCTTCAATCTGCGCCACGGCTGGACTAGCGAGCAAACTCAGAGCCGTACAACCCCCAGAGGCAACCAGCAAGACTCGCAACGGATGTCCCTGTCGCTCCTTTAACTGCTCGATGACCCGTAACTCAATCCTGGGGTCTTCCCGTGCCTGGGAAAAGGCAATCTCAGACAAAGGGCTACAAATCACGGTACAGGCTCCAAAAATAGTGTGCGCCGAGAACGAGTCCTTGCACAACCTGGGTACGGGAACGCGGCTCATTCCAGGTAGGTGCTGCTAGCATCAGCAAATCTCTAGCGTGTTCGGTATCGAGTTTTTCATGCACGGCGTAGTGAGATTGGCTACCGGGAGCCACCCAGCCCCGATGATTTACGGTACGAGCGATCGCCGCACTGATGTCCACATAAAGATACTCAATGATACCTAACAAGGCGGCTCCGGCTTCTCCAGGTTGGGATAGACAGTAGGTCAGAATCGATTGGTTGAAGGCTAGAACTGGGGTGATACAGGGCGTTTCCAGTTCTGCGGCGGTTGCACCCAACGATTGCAGATATTGACCAAACGTATACTTATGGGAACGCAGGCGATCGCCATGTCCATGTTCCTCTGCTACGTTTTCTGCCAACGGTAGCCGTGCCTCCATCAGTGGTATCCGCGCCAGCACTGCCGCAAGTGCCTGCGAAAACGACTCCACCGCAAATCGAAATGGCAGTTGGCTCTGACAAAAGGCTTCGCGGGATGTGGAATCAGTTTGCATCCAAATCAGGTAAGGATGGTGATGGAAATCGTAAACTTCTGCTACCCGCAACACGGCGGCTTCCAATGTTGGCATTGTAGCCAATTCTTCCCAAGTCAGTTCAGGAGTGGTTGAAATTTTTGTCGTTATAACGGATTTCTCTTCTAGTGCTTGCATAGGTGGTCTATTCTCAACGGGTACCGGTGGTGACCAAAAAGTATGAAGGATGTTAGCGATAGCGATAGCAGACGCTCCCTACGTTGCTACCGCGATAGCGGTAGCGTGCGCTAGCCGCGTAGCGAGTAAGGATGAAAGTACTTTAAGTAATTGTCGAGAAGCCCCTAAATTTATTTAGACGAAAGACAAATAAACATCCAATTACACTTCAGCCTTCAGCTTGACGCTACCGACTGTAGTCCGACGAAAACTGGCGATGACAAAATCATGCACGAAGGCGAAGTAGGACGGAATGTAGGGTGCGCCCTGCAACACCAGCTCTTCCTTGAGTTCCTGATGCAAACGCGGGAGGTTATACCAAGGCACTGCTGGATACAAGTGGTGTTCCAGGTGATAGTTCTCGTTACACATGAAGAATCGAGTGACGGGATTTGTCACGATGGTGCGCGTACCCCGAATCAAATCCGATTCGCGCTCAAGCAGAGTATGTTGACTCATGCCGCGAATGTTGACCATCGTGTTGATCAACAGCATCGGGAGCAGCCAGCCATGAATCAGGAAGGCTGTGGGAACAGGCGATAGTAGCACTGTGATTACCATAAGTCCAAGAAGGACAACCTCGATCGCAATCCCAAGTCGCTCCACTACATTTCCCTGTCGAAATCCCAGAATCGGAATGGCAATGATATACACCGGATAGCCAATCAGTAACCGTCCCCAGTGCATGGCAAAAACCAACCCATTCCATTGGGTATAGTTCTTGTAGTGATCTGGGTCGCCTTCTATACCAAGATGCTTATGATGCTTCAGGTGCAGGACTTTGTAGGCTGAGAAGTTTTGCAGCACTGGCAACGCACACAGGATGCTCAAGATCCGGTTCCACTGTAGGTGATTCGAGAGTACGCCATGTACCCCTTCATGAGTAAATAGACTAATTCCATGTAGGGAAGCCGCCGCTAGCAGATACAGTGGTAGACACGCGACATAACACCAGGGGGTTGCGATTGCCTTAGCAAGCAAGAAGGCGGTACTAGCTGCAACTGCATAGAACATGACGAACGTCAGCAAGCGATAGTGGTGGCGAGCAATGCAATGCAACTCTGTGAGGAGTTCGGCACTGACTTTAGGTTTTTCCAAAGTGTCAATGGAAGACGCTTTGGGTACAACCTGCAAATTTCCTGACAAAGCAGCAGCGAGCTGGTTGTTCTGCATAGGAGAAACGACAAGATAGGGAGCTACAGTGCAAGTCCGCTGTAGTTTCTTTATAAGTGGTGAAATGGCACTAAGTTAAGACGACAAATCCGTGGTTCATTGTTTATAGTCTATGCGCTCCTCCAATGAGCGATCAACAATGAACAGCGATCCTACTCGCGGTGTGCGAACGTCCTTATCCTAGTGCCATTCTTATAGATCTAAACAAAAGCGATGTGCAGCTTTCCTGATTGGCAGCTTTTCTGAACGGATGCGATGATTGGGGTCAGCTACATAACAACTCTGTTCACGGGGTACACCTCATCTTGTCTTAGATGAGGGTACCTTACTGTACCTATGAATCGGTGATAAGTCAGCTACGCACTTATCAATGAGTTGCAAGAATCGGGGGGTTATTCTCAATAAAAGCCGATTTTTGGCTTTCTCTATCTCATGAATTTTCGGAATTAGTCAGATTAACGGTATATCGTCATCACAGCCATTTCTCTAATACCGTGAGTGAGGCTTATCGGTATTTGACATCCTGAATGGATGTGCGATTGATAAGCTTGACTGAACTGTGACAGTATTTGGCGATCACCACGAAACTGTCACACCCAATTAAGTTCAGGCTTGGATGGAATCTTGAAGGAGAAGGTCGCTGAAGTCTTACCCTGTTAAATCAGTTACTTGAATCACGTCGGGTTGGACAGTACAAACAGGACAGTCCTAAGGTTTTAAGGAATCAGTTCGGTGTATTTGATCGGGAGAGTCGTAAACTGCCCCTGAGTCACTGTAATTGACTGGAGTTCATCGCGACGATGACTCAAGACAAAGTAATTGTTTGGTTGGATTTGAGGAACAAGTGTATAGCTTCCTGGCGGGAGACCAATACGGAAGTAGCCTTCCTCATCTGGTTCAAGGCGAGTGATGTTGCGTCCGGCTTGATCTAGAACATTGATAGGGATGCGAACCGGAGAAATCGTCGGTTCAACTCGTTGTTCAGTTCCATCGGGGTTACGCCGTATAATTCCAGGGAATCGACTCGACGTTGAGCGTCCCTGAATTCCACTCGGTAATTCACGGGGCGAGGGGAGCCGACTGCCTGATTGACCTGCAAACTGTACGCCGCCATCTGGATAGACGTTAAATGTCCAGGTCGTGCGATCGCTACAGCCTGCCATACAATCCCCAAAGCCAATACTATATTTGAGTTGCCAATAGTTGCCCTTAAACTCGGCTTGAATGTCGCCACCATCGGTAAGTACGCCATTGACATTGGCATACCGGACTCCTTGAATACCGTTAAACAACCTTGCTACTGCTGGTGTGTTCAATCGTCTACCTGTTCGCAGCACGGCAAGATTCGACACGCTTAGGTACTGTTTCAGGTCGAGGTCAAATTGCTCGATCAAGGCATCAATCTCGGCATTGCCAGTGAGTCGCTTTCCATTGCGCCAAGCTTGAGTCCAGGCTTGGGTCGAGTCAACGCCAACAAGTAGCTCACGGGTATTGAGTCTTGGCACAGTATGGATATTGTAGGTGTCCACTACTGCATTACGGGCAGGCTCATTAGTGGCTTGATAAACCTGAATTAGGGCAGTATAGATTGTTTGGATTAAGTCAGCAGGTAATTCAACACTATCCTCAGAGGTTGCTCCTTCCTGAACTAGCAAGCGCAGTGCCAGTTCTGTTGCGTCTTCACGATATTGGTGTTTGACAAGATCGGGAATTTGAGAATCTTGTGCCTGTTGGTTCTGAGCAATCGGCTGGCTTGGTCGGGATTCAATTTGAGTCGGCGATAGGGCATTGCTTGAAGCTGCTGTTATCCCTACGGTAATTAGCAGGGCGGCGCTAGCTGACAGTTGGCGTACACTGAGCATGAGGTTACAGTTTTCGCTTGCAGGTAAACAATTCAAGGTCAACGGCAGAAAATATCGTTGACAACTGACGCTCTTGGCTATCAATTCTCTAGGTACACCCAAAACTTACATCACCACGTCAAAAGCTAGGTAATTCTAGAGAGCGGAAAATCTGCTGTTTTCTCTCCCAAGTTGGCATCGAAACTGTGGGATGTCAGTGTTGTTGCAAATTCGGTAACTGGTTGTAGCGGCAGAATAAGGATTTTTGTTGCCACACAGAAGAACAGCGTGGCACTCGTTGCGGCAGTGATAGACTTCAGGTGAAATCTCGTGGCAGGAATCGCTTGGGTTGCCCCCTTCCTCCGGTTCCTTCCCAAGTCCACGCCAGATTCTCCGGGTCTCGAACGCGACTCCACTCAGCTTCTCCCCCATCTGGTTCCATAATTAAAGTTATGGGACGGGACGGCACTTTGGGATATTGTGCGTCACTAGTACCGTACTAAGTACCTCATCCTCAGGTTAATCTGGCAAAAGGACGGCTAAACATTCCGTAATTAGAACGTTTTTCGGAAAGTTCAACAACCCAATGGATGGAGCAGTGCGCTCACCAATTCCGAAGCAAATGTATATGAATGGCGAACGCTCCAATCCCAGAAAGATCGCTAACTAGGAGTTCACAACATGCTGAACCATTTGAGGTGTTGTGCGGCAGCATCTAGCATTCTTGATGCATAGTGGTAAAAAGACATGATCAAAAAGACAAAATCAAAACAAGAAGTGCTTGAGCTAGCCCACAAGCATGATTTAACTATCCAAGAAGATTCACTGCAATTTAATGAATCGGGACTTGATTTTCAAGTTGTGTTAGCAACGGACAGTAATGGAGAACGCTGGATTTTGCGTCTTCCTCGGCGTCCGGATGTTCTAACGTCAGTGGATAAGGAAAAACGCACGCTGGAACTAATTGCCCCTCTTCTCAGTGTAGAAGTGCCACGATGGACTGTTTGCACAGATGAACTCATTGCTTACCGGGCATTAAACGGTGTGCCAGCAGGCACAATTGACTCACAAGCAAAAGCTTATGTGTGGGAAATTGATGCAGCGAATCCACCCAATCAGTTTCATCAGTCGCTGGCTAAGGGGATTGCCTCTCTCCATCAAGTCAGCATTGCAGCAGCACAAGCAATTGGTTTGCCGATTGAAACCGCTGAAGCAGCCCGTGTGGTGATGCAGCAGAGAATGGATGCGGTGAAGAATGAGTTTGGTGTTGGTGAGGAGTTGTGGAACCGTTGGCAATCCTGGCTCCAAAAGGATGAAGTTTGGCCGAAAGAAACAGTGTTAACTCACGGTGATTTACATGCTGGGCATATTTTGATTGATGCCCAAGCACAGGTTACTGGCTTCATTGACTGGACTGAAGCTGCTGTCGCTGACCCAGCCCGCGATTTTGTTGCCCATTATCACACTTTTGGTGAAGACGCTCTGAATAAGCTGATATCAGCATACGCCAAGGCGGGTGGACATGTTTGGACGAAGATAGCAGAACACGTCATTGAACTGACTGCTTCTTATCCTATCGCCATTGCAGAATTTGCACTGAAGTCAGGCTTGGATGAATATAAACAGATGGCTAGACAATCGCTTGGAGTGAGTGACAAAGGAGTGATTTGATTGACCGACAATCGCTCGAAATATCAAGCGAGGAGTCTCCATCAGCTACACAACAACCTTTGTGATGTTTGTTTTTGCATAACGACATATCAAATCGGTCGGTTTTGAGTTCCTTCACCGGGAGTAATAAACAACATTGAACTTGGTGTATGGACTTTGGCAGTATGCCATGTACCACGCGGCACCAGCACATACGACCCTGACGTACTCAGTTGCACCGTATGCTCAACTCCATCTTGCGCCAGAATCAAATCAACCTGACCTGAAAGCAGGCAGACCAACTCTTCTCCGGCTGGGTGCATTTCCCAGGTTTCCCAGTCTTTATCAAAGGTAAAGTGAGAAATGAGTCTCTTTCCCTTGAAGTCACCGAATTTGGATTCGAGATCTTCAAAAAAGCGATCGCTTACCGCAACGGGAATGGCATCGCCATTGTCTTCAAGCACAACATAGGTAGAACTGAGACTGAACCGATCAATTTCACCGCTCATGAGATTTACTTTGAATTACAGCATTCTTCCTGCCACCCAAACCGCTACGGCATGAGGTCTAGCGGTAGAAGGCTACCTCATCGTCCGTCGTGATGCTCAAGGAGCGAATCTCATCGCCAATCGAACCTTGAAAGGGAACCACTCCTCACAGTTTTTTCAATATGCATTGGTTTCCCTACATTCCACGCCATTCAGCTCTGGCATTAGGCTACTGCTTCCGGCGATAGTTTGCGGTCATGAACTTGTGCCACTGCCCGTCATCGCCCAACATATGCGAGGTCAGTACCCGATGATCGTCGCTCTTGAACTCGATCGCGTCCCTATACTTTGCCATCTTTCCTTCGCCAGTCATAGCGGGTCCTTCCGAATTAAGCGTCAACACCCTTTCGTCTGCATCCAGTTTGCCGTCATAGACCCACAGGTGGGTCATCATCGACCCGATCCATGTACCTACATACTGCTGCTTGTGTGGATCATAGCCGAGTGTCATTATCATGGTCGCGGCTCCGCACCCAGGCATCTCACCCTGTCCTTCGGCTAAAATCCAGAGTCCGCCAAGTGAGCGCACACTCTCGGTTCCCGTAGCCTTTTCAGGAGGCTGATCCGCTCCCATCGTCGCCTCAGTTTCGTATATCCACTCGCCAACGAGCTTCTGTAACCAATGGTGTTGGTTCTGCGGTTTAGCCTGCATGGTTGACTCCTGTTGTGTGTTGTTTGTCTCCATTACCTGTGACGTAGCGTCTAATTCATCAGGTAGCTTGCTCGCAGTTAATCATCCACGGTATGCCAAATTGTCCATTGAACATCAGGTAGGGGTTCAATTTCATGGTCTACTCCTTGAATCAATGATTTCGGAATGCGAGCGCGTGAAATAATTTAGCTGTTCGAGCTAATAGTAGTTCAAATGTACTATACTTTATCGGCTCTGTAGACTGGTGAAATTTATCTTCACAAAGATGCAAAACT
Organism: Symplocastrum torsivum; assembly: GCF_059505465.1. NCBI lineage: Bacteria > Bacillati > Cyanobacteriota > Cyanophyceae > Oscillatoriales > Microcoleaceae > Symplocastrum > Symplocastrum torsivum. The sequence continues at coordinate 56,227 of NZ_JCACKQ010000037.1, forward strand.
GAGTTGTCTTCACTTCAAGGCTCCATGTCTTGAAGTCTCGGACAGGTAATCAGCGAGGCGATCAAGGCATTCAGACCAGCAAACCAGGTGGTAATCACGCGCCTCAATTACTCGGTTAGAGGATTTCTACATACCCTTCTGTTCCATGCACACGAATTCGTTGCCCATCTTTTATCAGTTTGGTAGCCTTATCCACTCCGACAACTGCTGGTAAGCCATATTCACGTGCGATAACTGCTCCATGGGTCATCAGTCCACCAACTTCAGTGACTAGGCTTTTTATGGATACAAACAATGGTGTCCAGCTAGGGTCAGTAAAGGAGGTGACTAATATATCTCCATCTTCGAGATCAGCATCTTCCATGTTTAAGATGACACGTGCCCGTCCCTCTATAACTCCGGAAGAAACGGGTAGACCTACAATAGCTTCGGCTGGGAGATTTTCCCGTTTGTACTCACCTGCAATGATTTCACCATCAGATGTGATAACACGTGGGGGAGTTAGTTTTTCATATAATTTGTGCTCGTCTTTTCGTTTGCCGATGAGCTGGTAATCCAGTTTATTGGTGCGAACGACTTCGCGAAGTTCTTCAAAAGTGAGATAGTATAGCGTTTCTCCGTCAAGTGAGGTACATTTTTAGAGCTGAAACTATTACTGGGCAAGGATTGGCAAATTCTTCTAGAGCGGCTTTCGTTGTGTGAAGCGCGAGGGTGCTTTATGCAGAAGAAATACATTGTCCGATTAAGCGAAGAAGAACGGTAGTTGCTAATAGGACATGAGTTTTCCCAAGCCGTAGAGACAACTCGCTGAAAACCTTTATGATTTACCAGACATACCAGCCGAGAGCGCCCCTCTCGCAGTTTGTAAAATTTCTCTGGATTCGCGAAGGTGATAACCTGCCAAAGACGCAATCACGTCTGTTGCCGAGCGGCTCAATGGAGTTGGTGATCAACCTGCATGAGGATCGAATTCCACTATTCGATCCGCACAGTCGGGTAGAGCGAGGCAGTACAAACGGAATGAGAATTTGTGGTGTCCATTCGGAAGGCTTTATTATCAACAACGAGCAAAAGGTTTCCTCTGTGGGAGCGCATTTCAAACCTGATGGTCAGGCTGCATTCTTGTCACTTCCTGCTGGAGAATTGCACAATCAGATTATTTCGCTGGATGAACTATGGAAGGGACATGCCGCAGAATTGCGCGATGACCTCATAGAGGCACCCACCGCAGAAAAACGCTTTCTGATATTAGAGCAATTTCTTTTGATGATGGTGCAACTGCCCAGTTGTAGAGCCTTTCCGAAAGAGAATCGTCATCCCGTGGTTGATTTCGCCTTACGAGAGTTTGGGCGCTCACCCATTCCTCTAGTCAAAACCGTAACCGATCAAATCGGGTTCAGCACCCGCCATTTCAATCAGCTATTCCGAGATCACGTGGGGCTGACTCCAAAACTGTATTGTCGTGTTCAACGCTTGCAGCAAGTTCTCTATTTGGTAGCTGGCAAAGAGCCGGTTGATTGGCTAGATATTGCTTTCACCTGTGGCTACTTTGACCAGGCACATCTCATCCATGACTTTCGGAAGCTAGCAGAATGTACGCCGACTGAATATTTGGTACAACGAGGTTTTCATCCCTGTCATGTCGTGCTGTCCGATTGAGGTCATTTTTTTACAATCCTTCGGAATTAAGGTTGCATCATAATCTTAAATCTGTTGATAGGTCAGTTTTAGTTGTAAGGCAGAGGAGAATCTATGCAGATCACGGCTTCAGCAATTTCGCTTAACGTCGATGATGTCACAGCATCGGCTACATTCGTCAAACAACATTTTGGTTTCAGCGAAGATATGTCAGCCGATGGCTTTGTCTCACTTTCTCGGCAGGATGTTGGTTTTAACTTGATCTTTCTCTGTACTGGACTAGCAACTTTCAAACCCGTTCACATGTGCGGTCATCGAGCGGATGGTTTGCTGATTGCGTTTGTGGTAGATGATATTGATTGTGAATATGCACGATTGCAAGCTGAAGGTGTGACGATTACAACGGCGATCGAAACTGAATCCTGGGGTGAACGGTTCTTTCAGGTTATAGATCCAAATGGCGTTGTCCTCCAACTGGTTCAGTGGATGACCGAGCCAGTCTTGCAGCAATGAATCGTCAAAGCTGACTACCTATCATATCAGTCTATCTGAATGACCCAGACGGCAACCTCATCGAAGTGTCCAACTACCTCAACCATTTAACATTAGTGTAGTTATAACTACTGCTTTTGAGTTATAACTACAACCCGACGCTGTTTGTCTTGACAAACTTTGTTGTAGTGTACGAAATGCACACTACAGTTGACAAAGCACGTAGTGTACGAAATATACACTACGGCTTTGAGGAACACAGGATTGAACAACTCTGCCAATTCCCTATATACAAGGCTCTAGAAGTTAGAAGCTGCTGCTAACCGACTCGACCAAATGCAATTGTTTGCCCATCTGAAAGGAAGCGTTCGCAGGTCAGTTGCCAACGGTTGAGAGTTCGGAGTTACACGATTGATTCTCCATCACTGACACGAAGCGCAAAAATCATCATTCCTTTTCCTGTTGAGAACTGATCAAAGCGGCGAGGCGAGAGAACCAGTAAACGATTTCCGGGTCGCAACAGCTACTGGTTCGGGCAATTTCTACGGCAATTTGGTAAGCTTCAGAACCTTTGGGATGATTAGCCAGTCCAGAATGATTTAATAGTGCTGCCTTTAGGTCACCTGGATAGGTTGGTAAAGTTTGACCGCTTTTATAGCGGATGCTCTGAAGAATGGGACTCCAGTCAATGTCATCCACGATAAAGTTGTTAATCATTTGCTCAAGGGTGACCTAGCAAGAAGCCAGCATTCCGTTAATTTTTGAGGATTTCTTGTCGCTTGCTAGGGGGCACCCCTAGACCCCTACACGAAAAGCGATCGCATCAAAACAACTTGAGCCGCTTTTCAGATTAAATACTTGAGTGAGAAAACATAAGGGAAAAAGCAAGAATTTGTCAAACTTATCAATCACAGGTTAATTCAGGGTGTCTAATACCGATAACTCTCGGTACTGGAAGTAGCACAATGGCTGTGATGTCGCTATATCCTGGTTTGGGCTAATACCGGAAAATTAGAGAATAGAGAAGGGGAAAAATTGGTGATTATTGAGAATGACCCCTAGCTTGTTGCGAGTGATTGATAAGTTGATAAGCTGACTGATCACCGATT
>NZ_JCACKQ010000038.1:0-34981 GCF_059505465.1 Symplocastrum torsivum
CTAATGATTAAAAGGCTTTCAGCCTCTTCTTAAGATCTCAAATGGGTTCTATAAGTCCTAAAAAACACATTTTAGTGAGTTCGCAGCTCATTCGTAGCTTGGATTGACCAAGGAAACGCATAACCAAGCGTCAAATTGCTAAATTCTTGAGAATTCCCAAATCACGAATCAGTAGTTTTGTTGAGAAACCCTGCGATTCTCTCTACGGCAGCTTCCAAAATTTCTGGTTCTTGCACCAGGGCAAAGCGGACATACCCTTCCCCAGCTTTACCGAAACCCGCTCCCGGCAAAACTGCAACACCAGTCTTTTCTACTAGCTGAGTACAAAATTTCATTGAGTTCTGCTGCCAAGGCTCTGGCAACTTTGCCCAAATATACATCGTTGCGGCTGGGGTAGGAACCTGCCAACCAATTCGGTGTAGAGCCTTGATGAACGTATCCCGCCGCTTACGGAAAACATCCACGCATGCCTTAACGCCGTCTTGAGGTCCCTGCAAAGCTGCGATCGCACCTTTTAAAATTCCCTGGTACTGGTTAAAGTCAATTGCGGCTTTCACCTGCCGCAACGCCAGAATTAGTTGGGCGTTCCCGATCGCATAACCAATCCGAAATCCACCAAGATTGTAGGATTTGGAAAACGTGAAAAACTCGATTGAGACTTCTTTATCCGGGTCAGCTTGCAAAACCGAGGGAGCGAGTGATTGGGTTTGCTGGCGTTCTATGCCATCTTCCGGAAACACTAAGTCAGCATAGGGGAAGTCGTGAACGAGAACTAGGTCATGTTCACGGCAAAAGGCAACAGCTTTCTGGAAAAAAGACAACGGTGCGATCGCTGTCGTCGGGTTGTGAGGATAGCTCAACACCATCATCCGCGCTTGAGCAAGCACTGGCATTGGGATGTCCTCCAATACTGGTAAGAACCCATTTTCTTCTAGAAGAGGCATGGGGTAGATCTGACCACCAGCCAGGTAGACACCGCCAGCATGAGAAGGGTAGCCAGGGTCTTGCAATAGTGCAAAATCTCCTGGGTTGAGTACTGCTAGCGGTAGATGCGCCGTGCCTTCTTGAGAACCAATGAGAGTTAGCACCTCAGTTTCTGGATTAACTGGGATGCCGAATTTTTTTGTGTACCAGTCTGCTGCTGCCTGACGAAAGGATTGAGTCCCATGAAACAGCAAATAGCCATGAGTACTTTTGTCAGACAAAGACTCTCTGATCGCGGCTAAGACATGCTCAAATGCAGGAAGATCAGAAGACCCTAGTGAAAGGTCAATCAGATCTTGTCCAGATGCCTTAGCTTTTGCCTTTGCCTGATCCATATCGGCAAAGACATTGGCTTGCAGAGGTTGTAAACGCTTAGCAAACTGCATGGGATTGGTGGAGCTATAGGACTAGTTGAGTTGCACACAGGCGAACTGAGTTGCCTTAAGTGATCTCATTAGTGTGAAACTGTTTCTGGGAAGTTCCAGAAATTATGATGAAACTGAATTAGGAGTGATTACTGGTTAATACAACCAAGGTTCGATTAACTACGAAGAAGCTTCTCCCTACATTGATAAATTCTTAACCATTAGGTTTAGAAAAAAAGTAGGTTTCTTACCGCAAAATTCTAAGCTCAAGCCTCATGAACTCAGGTAAGTTTCCACCAGACTTTCTAATTTCTGCTTGCCAATTGCTCCTTCATGCATCCCCGCAACCTCACCATTTTTAAACAAGATGAGTGCTGGAACGCCTTCAACTTGGTACTTCTTCACGGTTGCAGGATTTGGATCGATTTCCATCTTAGCGACTTTTAAGCGATCGCTATAAGTGTCAGCTACCGAGTTCACGGATGGTGATACCAGGCGACAAGGTCCACACCAAGATGCCCAGAAGTACACGAGTACAGGCTGTTCGGCTTTTAAAACTTCGGTTTCAAACTCAGTATCTGTAATTGAAATAACGCTACTCACGACACCCTCCGTCAACACAACTGCTGCTGATTGGCTCACGCTCTATCTTCATCCAATTGCTTTGGATTTGACAGGAAAGCGAGCAAGTTCTCTTTTCACTTCACATTTATATAGAGTAGATCAGTCTCAGCGTTTGTGATGTCAAGTCCGACAGCAGCAATGAACCAAGAAAGGCTCCAGGGCAGAAGGCAGAAGGCTTTTATGGATTTATCCCGGTGCCGATGGTACGAAGGCTAGCTAACCTCTAACGGTGCGAATTTCTTTCCAAAGCGCTTGATACTCCTCATCTACAGCTTTGGGTAAGGGCTGAAGAAACTCACTTTTGTCGAGAACTGAGTTGTCTGGTAGTAGCACCGGATTCTCTCGAACATCTTGGGGTATGTTAGCCGGATTGAGAGTCGTGACAATCGGTGAGGCGGCGTTGCTGAATAGAGAGATTTCATTGGCTGGTTTAGGTTGCCAGCAAAAATCAATCCACTGCTGGATTAGAGACTGCTGCTCTTGTGTGCCTGTAGTATTAGAGTCAACTGCTGCTGAGGCAGGTTGCACCCATAAATCAGCCCAGAGAGCGGTTCCTGAAAGCGGAACTATGGCATCGATCTGACGATCATTTGCTCGCACAGGGATTACATCCGTAGACCAACCCACTGCTACCCAAGTATCTTCCAACGCTAGAGGTTGTAGGTAATAGTCAGAGCTATAAAACTTGACTTGTTGATGCAGCGCCAACAGTTCTTCTTTAAGGTCTTGCACCTGGCTGAGATTGGTGGTGTTGTAAGAACGCCCCAGTTTTTTCAACGTTAGACCAATCACTTCTCGCGGCTGATCCACGACAGAAATGCGATCGCGTAACTCTGGACGCCATAAATCACTCCAATCCTTGGGTGTCCAACCCAACTCTCGAAATTTATCGCGGCGATAGGCAATCACCGTCGTACCCCAACGGTAGGGTGCGCCCCAAACTTCTCCAGTATTAGAGAGTTGACCTTGGCGATCGCGTTTTACAATCTCCTGCCAAGCTTGCGGCAACTGCTGCCATCCCCTCAACCCTTCCACCTGCAGGGGTTGAATTAATCCTTGCTGAATGGCTGATTCTAGCCAATAATCCCCCAATGTCACTAAATCCGGGACTAAGGTTTTTTTGGAACCCACAAAAGGAATAGCCCACTGTGACTTTTCGTCTTTTTTTTCTGCTTGCTGCTTCCAGGCTTTCAGTCGCGTGAATAAATCTTGCAACTGTTCTTCTGGGTCAAACTTGACGGCGGCTGATTGATCTAATGCCTTACGAAACTCAGCCACCAATTGAGCTGGAATAGAATCTTGCAAAAGCCTTACCCTTAAGGACGCTTGCTGCCGACTGTTACACCCAGCTACTAGCTGACCTAAAGCCAAAGCACTAGCACCGTACAAAAAAGATCGTCGTTTCATCATTGGGAGTAGGAAGTAGGGAGGATAGTTATTTGTTGTTGGTTGTTGGTTGAAAATACAAACAACGAATAACTAACAACAAACAACATAAAACCTTTACATTGCTTGACGTCGCTCAACACCAAAACCCACTAGGTCAATCTCCGTTGGGGCACCACCTGATTCTGGACGCTGATAGGTGATAATCGTCCGAAGTCGTAAATCGGGTGCTACGAGGCGCATTTGGTCAACGGCAACTGAGCGCCGATAGTACGTCGTCATTTCTAACGTTTGGCGCGTCGGTAGATAAGTAAAGCGACTCTTCACTGCACCCGCTTCTGAGTATCCCTCATCCCGCAGATAATAGCCCTGAATCACTTCCTCTGTTGCTGGAATCTGTGCCGCCCCAGGCAAAGGGGGAGTCTCTACTGACATTTCCGGCGAGAGGACAAAGGTATCGGGGACAAACAGCGCCTTGAGGTTCATCGAGACTTGTTCACCCGTTTCTGAAACTGTCTCAAATGCGATCGCAAACCCTGGACACGCTGTTTCATTTGACTTAACTTGTGCCATATCAACGTTAATACCACCCAACGAGGATAGTGACAGAATTTGCTGTTTTTGGTCACCTGTTAAGGTTTCCACACGATATTCCGTATAAGAGCGTTCAATTTCACCCTGGAGAATCGAATGGTAAATCCTCTCTGTTTTCCAGATGCCTGTACAAGCCGTAAAAAAATCTTGAAAATTAAGCATTTTTTAAAAGAGGTCAAAATTTCTAGGAGATAAAGAAGATTGAGTTTTAACTTAGTGACTCTTTATACTTTTTGTTACTTCTTAGACAAATCGTAGAGCGCTAACTAGTGTATATAGGGTCAATTTTCCCCAATTTAGCATTTAAAACTCAGAAAATAGGTGGATCGTGATTTTATCAAATAGTTAAATGAATCAGCACGGGATGTTCTTTTCCCATTAAAGTGACTAGCATGATAAAGAGAAAAAGTTATTGGAATTGCAAATCCTATGGATGCCGTTCAAAAGCAAATCGTCGTTTTAAGTCATAAGATTGATGCGCTCTACCAAATCATCGATCAACTGAGCCAGAAAGTTTCAGACTCGCTGCACGAAATCAAGCAAACGCAACCTCAGTCACCAGAAGGTTCGCTACTAGCTACTAACGTCAGAGCGCACAGCTATCAGAGTCCAAGCTTGCTCGACTCTGTAATGGAACACAAAGATGTTCTGCTTGATCGCAATAGCGAGATAACCAATGGATATCCCAGTAGCGAGAAAGCTCTCACGGCTGATGTTCAAGTCCAACGCTTAACTGCCCAACTGACAGCAGCCTATAATCGCATTGCTGCCCTAGAAGAACAACTGCTAGCCCGGAGAATCCACTCCTAAATTACCGAAACATCACGGGTTTAAAGCCCCGTCAGGCAAGGACGTACAAGTAGTACGAGCAAGGATGGGCAAGGCGTTGTCCATTGGGCTAGATAATGTAAAACGGGTTATGCCTGCAATTATTGTTTGAATCCAGAATCCCCACGCCTAAAGACCGGGGAGTTCGTCAATCCAGTTCTTGCAAAAGTTTTCTTTTCTAACTCTGACAGACAGCATTCAACTTTGGCAGCAACGCTCTACCAAGCTTTCGATCGCTTGCAGTAATTGAATTTGGCTCCAACCTCGGTAAAGATAGGCAGCGATCGCACATCCTCCGGCACCTACACCCTCTTTGACATATCCCTGCTCATAAGCTTGTAACTGAGGATAACAAGACGTAGCAAAACTCAACTCTGTCGCCAAAAGCGGTACAGTGCCAATTTTTCGGGCTAAACCAACGGTGTCACCCGTAGAGTCTTCTGCAACCCAGCGAGTTGTTCCCACAACGACTTGTTCTGGTTGCCATGCCAAGGAATATTGATTCATCAGGCTTGCCCTTGATGCCAACGCCTCTGCGAGGGCATAAACAGCTAACATTTGCGTCCCACCAGCAAGCAAGACACCACAACGACAACTCGCCGCGATCGCCATACCTGCCGCCACAATTTGCATCGGGTCTCCTACTGCTGCTACTAGTCGCAATGGGTCAACAGAAGATGATGAGGTGATGGGGTGATGAGGTGATGGGATGATAGAGGAAAGGTCTCTCCCCATCTCCCTTTCTGCCCATTTCCTCAACCCGATCTGAACAACGTCCCACTTTTGGGTGTGATTGCAGTTGGGATGAGAACTGTTGACTTTACCGACTGCATCGATACCCAAGCCAGTGAGGACACTAAGAGCCGTTGTGGTTCCACCTACAACACATTCGCTGATAATTAGATACCCATCAGCAGCAATTGCCAGTTGTTGTCCCCACTTTACGCCTTGCTCAAATAGCTGTTTCACCGTGTTGAGGGGTAGAGCATTGCCTGAAGTAACACACTTCGCAGGAACACCCCCTAAATCAATAGCAGGTACAGCAAGAGGATGAAGTAAACCAGCATTGAAAAGATAAATAGGGATATCCAAAGCCTCAACAACAGCACGGGAAATCAGCACCGGAGAAGCCCCAGCCGTTAACGGTGGTAGGGGATATTGCGGTTTAGAAGTAACACCATTCACTAAAAATTCAGCATCAGCGATCGCAGTATATTCGCGATCGCTCGGTGTCGCACCCGCCGCAGAAATACCAGGAATAAGACCCGTAGCAGTAAATCCTAGAATGCAAGCCAACACAGGTGGGTGTCCCTGATACTGCTGTAACCACCGTTGCCCTTGGGCTAGCTGAGTATAAACTCGAATCATGAAGCTAATCGCTAAAAGAAGAAACGGCGAGGCAGGGGAGGGTTCAGGGAGCAGGGGAAGAGAAAGTTAGTTTGAATACAATTCGGTATTAGGGATCAACGAAGAGCTTATCTTCCCTACAACCGACCACTAAACACTAACCAAAAGTGACAACTGTTCAACGAAGCAAGTAAGCAAACTCAATATCACAAGTCCAACAGACTAGCCCTTGCGTGGGGGGCGTGGGGGCAGCGCTTGTGCCCCCAGTGGGGGGTCTGGGGGGCTAGTCCCCCAGTCAAAGACTGGGTTTTCCCAAAATTTCTTAAAAGCCCACATCCCTCTCTTGTGTCACCCATCATAATCCAGCAACACTTGCACCCAGTTCGGCGGACGAGGAATTGGATTGCCCAAGCGATCGAGCATCAGTAAAGCAACAAGATGCACAACGAATAAATAAACAAGATTGTTAATAAAAACCATCACGATCGCAAGTGCCTGAATCAGACTCAGACTAGGTTGATCAAGTAACCCCAGCCTCAAAAATCCCCACTCTGCTAATTGAGTAATCTGAGTTGTCACATAAACCCAGAGGTCTTCACCCAAGAGAATCGAGAGCAACCAAAACCGAAAAAAGAAGCCAAACGTACCCAGCAACGTACCCGTGAAAATAGAAAAGAGCCAGTTAGCACGACGACTCCACATTGCGCCCAACTGGACACCCATCAAGCCATAAGGAATAAAAAAGAGAATGCTACGAGTTGGTCCCATCAGCACCGACAGTAGCAACCCGGAAACCAACGCCGACATCCAAGAAGCCCGGTTTCCCCAACGGAGGTAGACCAATGCGATCGGGATCGGGAAAAATATCCGCAACACTGGCCCCAAGGGAAAATAAAAATTTATCAGCCAAATCAAGCTGGCAGTACTCGCGAGAAACGCCGTTTCGACCATCGCCAAAGGCGCTTTTGCCCGAAGCGGCAATCCTTCTAGTTTCGGAGTTGTCGGAGAGTAACTTCTTCCAGGAGGCACTGTCCCAAATGATGACCGGGAAAACTCATCCGTTTGGGCTGTTAATGCCGGTGATGAGGTATCTCGACTCGCCTCATCAGTCGAGTCCAAATCATCGATCCAGGGGTCATCTTCTGAGTTGAAAGGCTTGTTTTTCCGTTCCTCTAAAGGATCGGGGCGAGAAGCTTGGGCATCATTATAAGAATCGCTCATTCAGATTTATTAAACGCTTGACCAATCTCAATTTAACCGCTCCTCCTAGATTGAAGGTGGGTTAATCACACCTAGAGAACGGTCATTCACGGCTGGAGGTGGTGGCTCAAGCTCTACTTCCTGAATGACTAACACTGAACAAGGAGCATGGTGTACCACATAATTACTCACACTCCCCAGCAACGCTTCCGTCAAGCCTGTACGACCCCGACGCCCAACTACAATTAAATCGGCGTCCCATGCTTTTGCTTCATCACACAGCCGATGACCTGCTTCACCAATTTCGTAAGCCGAAGTCGTTAGCACTCCTTGACGGGCAGCTTCTTCACTGTAGCGATTTAGTACAGCTCGCGCTTCCTCAATCTGGTTGTCCATCAAGACTTGTTGAGTTTGGTAGTTATTATTCACAAACCCCATATTCAAGCTGGTATCAAGCGCAACCGGAGGCATTGGTTCACTGACAATCTCAGGAGCAATGGAGTGCAGCAGCTTGAGTGCCGCTTTGTTTGAATGCGCTAGCTCCAGCGCCGCCGAGAAGACAGAAGGGCACAACGAGGACTCATCGATCGCTACAAGAATTTTCTGAAAACTCATAAACGTTTAAAGTAGATAGAGTAGGCAGGAACATCAACGCACAGATGCACTGGTTCCTATAACCCTAGGCTACGCGATAATCCGTTCCAAAGCCGATACATCCGGGATAACCATAATATCGTTTTCCCGTACAATTAGCCCCTTCTTTTCTAACTTGGTCAGCACTCGTGTCACTGTCTCCCGTGCTAGTCCACTCAGGCTACTCAACTCTCGATGGGGTAGGTTGGGAATCTCTGTTCCTTGTTGCTTTAGTTTCCCTTGTCCCTCTGCGAGAAACAACAACGTATCAGCAACTCGCGAGGTACTATCCGACTCTCGTAGACGCAGACGCCGATTCACTTGACGTAGACGCTTTGCCATTAGCTGAGATAGACGGACACCGGCAAGTGGTTCATTATGAATTAACTGGACAAAATCCTGAGCTGGAATACTGCCAATCGTTGTGGGAGTGAGAGTAATGACATCGGTTGAACGAGGAACCTCATCCAGTGCCGCCATTTCACCGAATAATTCTCCTTTCCCTAAAATGTTTAGGGTTACCTCTTTGCCATCAAGGTTGTAGGTGCGAATTTTTGCCCAACCTTCCAAAATAAAGTACACAGAGCCGCCCCAGTCATTTTCCAGCAAAATGACTCGGTTAGCTGGATGGCTGCGAGTGACAACATGAGATGTAGCTTGCTCCACAGTGTTCTCCGGTAACCCAGTAAAAAACGGAGCCGCGCAAATCAACTCATTAACATTTGAGTTCATTTCGTGTGAGTTGTATCGGTCTTCCATGAGATCACGAGCAAATTGTAAAAGCAGTGGACAAATAAATGCTCATCTGTCCACTAGATTGAGACAGGAAGCGTTTCCTCAACCCATAACCCCTAAAGAGCAACAGTCAGAGCCGTTGAGAACTATAAGGGTTCAGGCACCCCATCAACCTTTCAAGATAAGCGAGAATGGCGGATGCAGTGGTCGTTTCCTCACCCATGACAGAACAACAGCTTTACACATCGGAGGTGCCTTGGATCGCTAATCCTGTCAGAGCTTGAGGCAATTATCGGATAATAGGCACACAGTTATTATGCGCTATCTTGATTAGCCTCCAAAAAATCTGAGTGTAGGATACTGCACCTGCCTCGTTGTGAAGCAGTAATGAGTTTATGATGATGACAATCAAGCTAACTGTATATCAATTTTTCCAAATTCCTCGATTTATTAGTCAGGAATTGGGAAAGGGCTGTATCTTTAACCTGGGAATAGGGGAAATCTATATTCATCGCGTGCCGATGAAATGTTCTGACTAGCTTGGTCGCTCCGGCACTCTATCATTAGAGACCCGGAGATCACACCATATCAACCGTACAGCTCACTTCGTATCTTTGACATTGTCGCTTTTTGTCAGTGGAAGCAGACCAACAGACAAACAACCCAAGTCTATTAGCGAAGGAATGTAACGGACTTGATATCACGCCTGCGTTGTTGTACTTGTTTTCCTCAAGGGTTTCACCGTGACTTTTCAGAAGGATATTCAATCTCTGATTGCTGATATTGACGGCATCCTCCCTAAAGCAGGCTCCCGTCTACCTTGGTCTAAGCCAGGCGACATCGCCCAAGAGCGCCGGGTTTTAGAGAGAGTTCGTAGCTACTTAGTCTCGTTGCAGCAGAATGGGGCAGTACCTGAACAGCGACCAGCTAACCCCGCGTTGCCAGAAGGAGTAAAGGAGATTGTCGAAGCCGTCACTCAAGAAATGGACTTTCTTCGGGCTGACTTGCTGCACCCCTTGCTGGAAGATATGGAAGCGTTACGGCAAGAGCGAGAGTCTTTGATGCACGAAATCAAGCAACTGCAACGAACAAGGCAGCAGCTTGATTCTCCAACCTCGCGTCATCCTGCCCAACCACCAATGACGGCAGATTTTTCTCAAGAATTGATTAGCCGTTGTACTGAAAGCTTGACTTCTCAGATGACTCAGTTGTTCGCGAATCTGGAAGCTCGGTTGGCAAGTCCTGGTTCGGCGATCGCAATGAGTACACCTCAAGGCAAACTGGGGGGCGTACTCCAGTCGCAAGATCGTGTAGAGCAACTGCGACAGATACAAGACCAGTCCGATCAAATGTTGCTCGCTCTAGACGCTAATCAACAGAAGATCTTTGAGACACTACAGTGCAATCTTCAGGGCTACCAGAAATCTATGGCTCAGGGATTGGAAAAGATGCATGGCTTGAGTGTGCAAGGAGAGCTACTGTTTACCGCATTGGTGAATCGTTTAGCCGAGCAGTTGGGGCGAGAAACCACCACAACCAGTGACACACAACCAGTGACAGTGCTGCCGAGCAATGCTACTGGGCTTAGGGATAGCTCACTAACGCCATTGCCACCACTCCCCCTGCAACCCCCAGAGACACTTTCCAGCGCCCCAGAAAGTGCTACTGATTCATTTAGCAGCCCAGACGCACTGCCAAACCTTTCCTCGATATCACCAACATCAGCACCAACGCTTGACCGATCAATTCAGCCGACACCTGAAGAGACTCTCCTAGAAAACCTGAACTCTGATAATTGGGAAATTATCGAAGAACTAGAACTTAACTATCCCACTAATGAGCCAGATGAAGATGATGGTCTAGCAACCTTCATCCAACTAGATATCGAGCCTTCAACCTTACCCGCCTCAGTGGAGTCAGATCCAACAGCTGAGAATCTGCCAATATCACCCTCAGCAGAAGAGACAGGAGTTGGTGAAGCTAGCAAACTAACATCTAGTTTCGATAGCCATGGCAGAGAAATTGATGATTTGTATGAAACTCTATTTGGTACAGACTCCTCAGCTAGTCGCTTAAGAGCAACAGAAGCAGAGGTTCCCGTAGCTACCGACTCCGCTACTCCTGTCTCCTCTCAGGTTGAAAATGTCCTGTTTGAAGGGCTTAGTGACCCAGCCGTTGAACCGACTGAGTCGCAGGCATCGAATTGGTCAGGAACTGATTCGTCAGACTCGTGGGAAGTTTTATTTTTTGAAGACACAGCGACTCAGCCCCCAAGTGAGTCAGAGTTGGCAGAAAACCAATACTCATCAGAACCTGCTAGCTCGTCAACTAACACAAACGGACGGCAAGGTGTTGAAACCATTGCTGCCTTGACTGATTTATTTGACGAGATGCGGTTGACTCACCTGCTACCGACTGTAGAGCCTCACTCAATACCTGAGCAACCCTCGGAACCACCCACGGCTAATAGCGAACCCCCAACAGTTGATGTCGTGGAGGATAACTACATTCCAGCCTTACCCGAAGAGGATTTGCTGGCAATGGATGCCTTAGAAACCGAACTCGACCCAGAAGTTTGGTTAAATCAAAACGCACTTCAGCAGCTTCAGCAAGACTTGTCCCGTTTTGAAGGGTCTGAAGGTCAAGATCTTCAAAGTCAAGACGATGAGCGATCGCTTTTTGATTATTCACAAGCGCCACTAATTGCGCCAGAAATCCCTAACTCCCACCAGACAAACTATCGCTTCCTGGCATCGCAGGAGTTATTGGCGGAAGATTGGGAAGACTTTGTGTACCATGACTTATCCGATGAGGATGCTATCTCCCAAAATTTGGCAGACTCTCCTCAAAATGACAGTGGAGAAGAAATTGCAACAATCGCTAGCGATAATGGGATTACACAGCCTTCTCCGTCAGCAGCCCCTGAATCTATTGAATCCGATTTTGACCCAGATTTATTTCCTTCTGAAGCACTAGAGCTAGACCATGAGAATACTCTAAGCGCCAGCTCTGAAGCTCCTGAGGAGATAGGTGTACCTAGAGAGCTAAACGCTCTTGAGGATGAGACGTTTGTCGAGATGCTCTGGGATGAGCCAGTAGACAGCACAACCGAGGAGATGATTAGCTCACCCGACTTGGAGTTTGAAACCAACGTTTTCCCGCAAACTCCCCAGGATTTACAAAGGGAGAACCTAGTCAATAACACTCTGAGTGATACTGAAGCAGAACGCGATCGCTCACAATCGAACCGATTGGATTCAGAGTTGATTGCTCCTGATCATGAAGCGTTGGATGAACCAGTAGTGGAAGGGAGTCCAGCCAAGGTACCACCTCAATCCAGTCCAGAGTATCCACCAGCAAATCCTACAGACTTAGGGCTAAATATCCTTAACAATCAAATCTTGAGTGCAGATATGTGGAATGATGCACCCAACAACACTCAAGAGATAGTCTTGCCTCCAGAACCCGTTGAAACTCAAGTCGATCCCTTGCGAGAAGCCTCCTTAGACGCTGGACAACAGGAAGCGGTAGCACAGCCTTCTGGCTCGGAAGACCCTGTGGTATCTGAAGACATTGTTATGCCAGAAGAGCTTGTTGTGGCGGATAACGAAGCCTTAGCGGAAGTTGAGCTATCAGACAGGCTGGCGCAGGAGGCACAGACATCAAGTGAAACGGAGTTCGATACAACCTTACCTCAACCCAAAACAACAAACCCAGAGCAACCTAACAACCAGAAGGGAGCGGGAAGTGGGGAGTAGGAAGTAGGAGGAGCAGGGGAGCCGGATTATTCTTGCTTCCCCCTTGGCAAGCTACCGTGTACACACGAGCCGATAGACCTCTCCCCAAACCCCTCTCCGAGGTGGAGAGGAGCTTTGAGATGGCGCCCCTTCCCTCGCAGGGAAGGGGCTAGGGGTTATATAACCTATGATGGGACTGTTGACTTCAAGCTCTCTCAACAAGTTGACGAACTGCACTAACAATCAAATCAGGTTGCTCTAAGGGAATAAGGTGTCCACTAGTTTCGGCAATGATATATTGGCTATTAGACGAAAGTTTAGTTAAATCTAACTGAAGTTCCTGCCACCTCTGGAATCTTTCATCACTCATTTCTGGAGCTTTTGCACCTTGAACTAACACGAGCAAGGGCAAGTTATTCAAGGATGTAACAGCTTGTAATTGCTCAAAGCTTTTTTCTAGGTTGGCATATTCGCTAGATACGGTTGCCCAATAGTGAGAACGATAACAGTAGGATTTGTAAGTATCAAACAAGGCTTGGACGGCTAACGGATATTTTTGAATTTTTTGTTTAATCTCTTCAAGAATTGGCAACAAGTTGAGTTCCCCGATTAATCGCAACACACCAACTCGACTGGCAACCCTCATAACTTGATAAAGCCATACCTCTCTTTTAATACGTTTCCAGGTTTCGGATGTCATGTAGCTTTCTAGGGAGGAATCCACCAACACCAATCCCACCACATCTTCTGGATATTGACTTGCATATAGCCGCATATTGGCTCCCCCCAAGGAGTGTCCCACCAAAATGTAAGGAGGCTTAATCCCAGCTTGGGTCAGAAGTGTATGCAATTCATCAACGCTTTGCTGGCTCGTGCGCGGTGTCCTGAGATTGGGATCGCTCCAGCCCAAACCCGCTCGATCGTAAGTACACACACGGGTAAATTCAGCAATTTTTTGCGGAACCAAGCCCCATGTGATTGATGGGGCACCAGCACCAGCATCCATGACAACTGTTGGTGTACCCTGACCAATACAATTGAGATGCAGACGAAATCCCCCAAGATCAACAAGCTGACCTAGCAGAGGGTATTTATGTCGATCAACAGCTTCACTAACTGTTTGGTAGAAAATTCCCGAAACTAACCCGACTGCGGTAACGCCTAGCCCAAGCCAAATCAACTTTTCCGTAATTATCATAGTGAAATGTGCCAAGCTTACACGGCTGCACTCAAGTTTAGCTTTCCTACCAGTTGCGGTAACTCTCTCACTACCGTTCGATCAAACAAACCGCAGTGGGTAAGACCGAATAGGCAAGGGTGCGATCACACTCGCTCCTTACAGAACCATCTATAGGTGATAAAGTCCAAGATCTGATGTATATCCGTTATATATTTCCGTTGCGGTTACATTGGCTCTAGGTCATCTAACACTTCAAAAGCGATCGCTACCTCAAACTCATTAAGGAACTAGAAGGCACTCACAAGCGAGAAACCTGCTGCTCTCTTCGGAGCGGCTCTGAAAGAGCTAGCGCAGATCGCATCTTGGCAGCGCTGGAAGTGGGCAAGCAGTCGCCACTGTACAAACGAGTGAAGGCAGTTCTCGACCAGATGATGCCTTGAAAAAGAGAAATCCAATGTCTAACGGTTAGACACTGGTTTTTTTTGTTAGATGCGATCGCGTTTCTGAACCGTTTGCCAGAACAGGCATTGATCGGAACTGGCAAACGGTTCCGCGCTAGCTCCCAGTGATATTAGGTCTGGGAGAGTTTTGGGCAAACCAGGAAACTTGTGTATATACAGTAGCCTTGGCAAGGGGGGACTGAGGGGGTAATTTTTTGACTTTTGCAAGAGACGACCATGAGCCTTTGCTCACGAACCTTGCGATGAAAATAGGTATAGGAACGATTTAGCGTTGTTTCAGCCTCCATTTTCAAGACAGGTCTATTGATAGGGCACAGATAACATCGTGACCCTGTCATGGAGGATATGCACCTGAGAACTACCCAAAAGTCCCCTCATCGGGTAAATACTTATATATCTGCACACTCAACTTGATTGGAGGTCGCTATCAGAAACGCTGTCTGGTACTTAGGAATTGACTTCGGTAGTACAGGAATTTCAGCTACCCTATTGAACCGCTCGACTGCTGAGCAATACCCCATCTATTGGTCGAACGAACTACCAATGGTGAACCCTCAATCCGCTACTTATCGTTCTGGTGAGGGTGTCTTTCGTTTACCAGCAATGACCTACTCCGGTTCAGCGTGTCGAGATATTTCGCCAGAACAGCTTTACTATGTTCAGATGCCAGCGGCACCGATTGTTGTTGGTTCTTTGGCATCTACCTTAGCGGATAAGCAGCCTGGAATTTTCTTAGAGAATTTTAAACCTTACCTAAATCTTGGCATTCCCTACTATTGCCCTAGGCACTACGGATGGGAGCCAACAGTACAATTGCCAAATCAGCAGCAAGTTTCCCTATACTGGGTGCGACGCACTTTACAAGCCTTGTTCGCAACGCTGCTGCCCAAGGGTGATTCAGTGGATGCTGCAATAAAGGTAGGCTCCGTTGGTCTAGAATCCGAAATGTTGAGAGATGTCTTGCCGCAGTTAGAGGGAGTTGTTCTAGGCACTCCAGCGGCTTGGTCCGATACTTATCGCTTAAATTTACGGGAAGCTGTCCTGGAATCAGGCTTAGTGAGGCACGCTGAGCAAATTTTCTTCCTAGAAGATGCGATCGCACCTATCCTTGCTAGTTTACACACTCAGTCAAAGGACTCTTCAAAACATCAGTCTCTAAAGGGCGGTACTTTAGTCATCAATGCTGGGGCAACCACAACGGAAATTGCGCTAGTTGATTTACCGGATAACCCGAAGGACTTAACTTACAGCGACTTTACTTTATGTAGTCTGCCGTATGCGGGTCATTTTATCGATCAAGATATTGTTTGCCAGTTGTTGTATCCTCAGCTATCTGAGCCGCAACGCCAGCAGTTATTACAGGAAAGTGATTTTGAACTGCCGCTACCGGGTCAACCTGACTTGGAAAAACGCGATCGCTTAAGTGTACTGCTACAAAATTCTCCTTTAGGGCAAGCACTTCTGAAAGCGGCTGGATACCTGAAGGTAATTTTGCAACACAAAGAGGAATTTACCTTAAATGTCGGCAATACCCAGTGGAGCGTCAAGCGTCTAGATTTAGAAAACCGTGTGGTTCTACCGTTCACTCAACAACTTGGGTCAGAACTGAATAAACTGCTGCTTAAAACAGGCATCTCTGAATATGGCGTTTATCAAGCCTTCTGTGTTGGAGGTACTGGTGTTTTGGCTGCACTGCAAACCTGGGTACGCCAACGGCTTCCACTCGCCACGTTGATTCAGGATAGCGATTCCTCAACAGGAAACTGGGTTGCGGCTGGACTTGCCAGTTTGCCGCTCTATCCTCTAGTGTTAAACCGACTTCAGCAACAGTACAGCGACTATTTCCTCCTTTCAGAACTGCTACGTGCTTTCTCTGAACCTGCACTAGACTCCGGCAAGTATCTCTATAGCCTTGAGGAAATCATGCAGCAATTGGAGCGTCAAGGTCTAAATACAGGTGCTTGTTATCAGCGTATTGTCCGCTTGGTGGAAGGTCAGCTCCCTCTTGGTTTGGTGCCTTCAATTGAAAATGCTAGCTGGCTAGCTCCAGCCTCAAAGCAAGATCTACTTTACTCCGCTGATCCAACGAATACAGGAATTTTTGAGCGAGAAGAGGAGCAGCTCTATTATCCAAACTTTCGGCAGCAACAGCGGCTTCGCCAGTATCTCGATATAGTACTATCTGGAATTCATCAAAAGTTTGAGGAACCGCTGATCGTTAAGTTGGGTGTAGCAGATAGCTCAATTTAGAAAAGCTGGATTGTACCGCAAAATCAGCAATATTGTTGCAAAATCCAAAAAAACTTATAAATACTTTAAAAAATACTCTCCTTTTGTAAAGAGTTAGTAAAATAGACTGATTGTGCTAGCCTTCACGTAACGAACGCTCAATACTATTGGCAGAAAAAGATTAGTCGTAATGCTCAGAAGCTGTAACCAATTCTTTTCATTTCGTGTCTACAACATCAGGGTCTCCTACTCCTCAATCAGTTGATTTACTGATTCTAAATCGTACTTCTCAGGTACCCGTAGGCGATCAAAAAATGCATTATTCTGCTAATTGTAGGCGTAAGCGCTTATTGGACATTATTGGAGCATTAATTGGGTTAGTTGTTACTGCAATCATTGCGGTTCCAATTGCGCTAGTGATTAAGCTCGATGACCCAGGTCCCGTTTTCTACAGCCAAATCCGCTGTGGTGTCAAGGGCAAAACGTTTCGCGTTTGGAAATTTCGCTCCATGATTGTGAACGCAGATCAGTTGCAGCATCTGGTTGACAATCAGGCGCAAGGTAATATCTTCAAAAATAAAAATGATCCACGTGTTACTCGTGTAGGACGTTTTCTGCGTCGCACAAGCTTGGATGAACTGCCTCAGTTCTGGAATGTCCTCAAAGGTGACATGAGCTTGGTCGGTACTCGTCCGCCAACAGTAGAAGAGGTGATGAACTACAAGACGCATCACTGGGAGCGATTGAATACGAAACCAGGAATGACAGGTGAGTGGCAAGCCAATGGACGCTCTAGTATCACAGACTTTGAAGACATTGTGCAGATGGATCTTGCCTATCAGCAAAAGTGGTCGGTTATATACGACCTCAAGTTAATCCTAAAAACGTTGATGGTAGTTGCGAAAAAAGATGGCGCTTTTTGAGGAGTCTAGAGTGTTGTCTGGGAAAGCCGATTTTCAGAAAACTCTAGTTGTTTGATTAAGTTGTCACTCGCAACGGATGACGGACAACAATGCAGCATTGGCGAGTTATAAGCTATGAGTTAAGGCAATAGCACCTTAACTCGTAGCTTTTTTTATGAATTTACCCAACTCGATTACCTTTTCTCGTCTACTGGCGTTGCCGTTCCTCTTGTACGGTTTGAATAACCCGACTGAGCGATCGCGCTGGATTTGTTTAGGAATATTTCTAGTTGCGGCTGGAACAGATTGGTTGGATGGTTATCTCGCTCGTAAGCTGAACCAAATCACCGAGTTGGGCAAGTTTTTAGACCCGTTGGTGGATAAGTTTTTAGTATTGGCACCCCTCCTATCGTTAATTGAGCTTGGACAGGTACCAGCTTGGGGTGTGTTTCTGATTTTGGCACGAGAATTGGTAATTGCGGGTTGGCGAGTCAACCCAAAGTTATCAGGGAGTAGTAGCATTAGCGGTGCTAATATTTGGGGCAAGCTAAAAACAGTCAGTCAAATTGCTGCGATCGCACTATTAATTGCTCCGACACCTGATTCCTGGGAAACCCCTTCATTAGTGCTTTTCTGGATATCGGTTGCCCTCACTTGGATTTCTGGGGCAATATACCTGTGGCCACAAAAAAGCAATCAACCATCAGCCGTCTAACCACGATAAAGAGTTAATAGCTTATCAGTGATTTCTCGTTCGTTAGAAAGAGGAATCAATGTATAGGAATTTGTAATATGTCTGTACTATGACATAGAAAATTTTGGAGACAAGAGCATGGCTCTCTTTAAAATCGCGGATTTTAACCCAAACTATCAGCAAGACGCTTTTGAGGGTGAAGACATCAAAGGACTCGATGTCTATGCCGGGAGAACAGCAGAGAAAATTGGCACTATTGAGGACGTACTCGTTGATGAGACAGGACGTTTCCGGTATCTTGTCATTGACACGGGCTTCTGGATTTTTGGCAAAAAAGTCTTGTTACCAGTAGGACGTTGCCATGTTGATGCTGAGGCACACCGCATCTATGCCATAGGGATTGCCCACAAAGAGCAAGCCGAAAAATTACCGGAATACCATGAGAGCATGACTGTTGATTACGACTACGAAGAGCGAGTTCGGAAAGTTTATCGCACTCCAGTCGCACAATCATCGGTACCTGTGACCGTGGAACGACCAGTCGAGGCATCAAGAGTTGTAGGGATGACCTCTCAACCGGCTACACCACGACCTGCTTCTAATCAAGTCCATGCTGCTGCTTATGACCACAACACCTACACCTATGACCATGAGCCTTCAATGTACCAGATGAATGAGCAGGAACATCAAAGGCTCAGGCTCTATGAAGAACGACTGGTTGCGAATAAACACCGTCGTAAAGCAGGTGAGGTAGCAATTGGTAAGCGGGTTGAAACAGAGCAAGCCAGAGTTTCGATTCCTGTTGAGAAGGAGCGAATTGTCATTGAACGGACAACTCCTCAAGATGTTGGAAGTGCGGTTATTCCTGGTAACGTTGACTTCCGTGAAGGTGAAGTGGCTCACATGAGCGTCTACGAAGAGACGGCTGATGTTAGAAAGCAAGCTTTTGTACGTGAGGAAGTCAACATCAGGAAGGAAGTTGAACACGATACGGTAGATGCAACAGAAGTACTGCGTCGAGAAGAGTTAGATGTGAACACTCAAGGGCATCCGATTGTCGATCGCTCTAATCAACATCCCTATAACCGTTAAGGAACTTCCTTCCAGCTAACTTGCTTGGATAATCTCGTCATCCAGAGAGAAATCGACCTCAGTTGTGTCATGACCAGAAGCGAGATAATCGTTTTGAAAGGAATCTTTCAAACCACTCACGAGGTCGAACTCTGGCTGCCAGTTGAGTTGGGTTTTCGCTTTATCCACTGAGGCGAAGAAGTGCTGAACTCTCAAGGGGAAGGCTTTGCGTTTGCCAAAGTCAAATTGTTTTGGGTCGTAGTGGACTAACTTTAGAGCCTCAGCAGACTTACCCGCTGCTTCGGTGCAGGCACGGGCAAGACCATCAAAGGTAACGAAGCGATCGCCTGAGACATTATAAATTTGCCCAACTGCGGCTTTGTTTCCCAAAACTTGAGACATCGCCATCGCTAAATCTTTGCAATGCCCAAACTGGGTAATATGCAGTCCATTTCCAGGGATAGGAATTGGGCGATCGCGTACAATTCGATCAAAAAACCAGGCTTCCAGGTCGTTATAGTTCTGGGGGCCATATATATAGGTAGGGCGAATCGATGTCCAGGGTAATCCTAGCTGAGTAAGGTAAGCTTCTGTTTCATGCTTACCTTTATGGCGGCTTTTTGGGTCAACGGCATCACCTTCGACATGAGGCAGTTGGTCGGATTTTAGATAAACACCAGCAGAACTCATGTAGACAAAGTGTTGTACTCGATCTTTGAAGAGTTCAGCTAGGGGTTGAGTGTCGCTGAGTTCTCGACCATTGTTGTCAAAGACAGCATCAAATTGTTCTTGTGATAACTTGTCTTTGAGTTGGGAAGCGTCAGTGCGATCGCCTTTTATCTGTTTTATACCTTCTACAGGTGCAGGTTTATTACCGCGATTGAATAGCACCACTTCATGACCTTGTTCTACCAAAATTTTCGTTAAGTAGACCCCAATAAAGCGGGTGCCACCCATGATTAAAATTCGCATGATTTCTCTATTAACGCTTCGTTAGAGTAATCTTACCGAGGAAGCGATGCTCTTTTTGCCTCAAACTCGTAGCTGAGTGACGGCAATGCAACCAGAGAAGCAGACATCTACGTCAGTTCCGGGAA
The DNA here is from genome assembly GCF_059505465.1 of Symplocastrum torsivum. Classification (NCBI taxonomy): domain Bacteria; kingdom Bacillati; phylum Cyanobacteriota; class Cyanophyceae; order Oscillatoriales; family Microcoleaceae; genus Symplocastrum; species Symplocastrum torsivum. Next base: position 20,068 of record NZ_JCACKQ010000038.1, read on the forward strand.
TGCGCTTTCGTTTTCCGTATTCCCCAACGTAGTAATAGTTATCCCCTTCAACTCGGTAATTTACAGGTAACGGTTGCGTACAGGGTTGACAAAATACCACTTCTGGATCTGGTGAACCGGGTTCTAGATGGGGCAAATTGACATTCCAGAACGTTCCGGGTTCAATTGGGCGAGTGAGTAAGTCAGCCAACACCTTAGCCGTACACCGTGCGGCGACATCCCAGTCTACAATCAGTGGTCTTCTAATCCAGTGGGAAACGGCAATACCTGGAATACCAAGCATTGCAGCTTCGCGGACAGCGGCGACGGTGCCTGAAATGTAAACATCAACCCCCATATTGCCGCCAGCGTTGATACCAGAGAGTACCCAACTTGCCTCAGGACAAAGATGACTTAGGGCAAGGCGAGTGCAGTCGGCGGGAGTCCCTGCGATCGCATATTCTGTATCTGAGCGACGCTGAACTTGGATTGGTTTAGTTGTTGTTACCCGATGACCACAGCCTGACCATTCTAGTTGCGGCGCGACAATTATACCTTTGCCATCAATTGCCTTAAGAAGCGATCGGATTCCGGGAGCGTCTATCCCATCGTCGTTGGTTAGGATTAGGGTCATAAGTAAGTTGCTATGGACGCAATCGACAACACCGATACTCCAGCATATCTGCAAACCTCAAGCTTAGAAACTTCTATGAGAGTCACTGCTTGAGGATTATCCCCTGATAGTTGGGGTTTCCTGTCATTACTGTAAGAGGTTATGTGTATTTCTAAGGAAGCGATTGTGATGTTATCAGTGAGTCAGATTGTCGCCACTCTGCTTCACCCCTTGGAAGAAAAGCTATGAAACGCAGTTACAGTAGCTAACTAAGTCGGGAATATTAGCTATAGAGACTTCACCTAGCAACTAAAGCATACAAACATGAACGCAGACGAATATATCCTGCAATTATGTCATATAGCTCTAAAGAGCAGAGAGCTACTTCCAGAACAATCGGGAATATACTACGTCCTAGATGAGAAATCTATAATCTGGTACATAGGACAGGCAAAGAACCTGCGTATTCGATGGGCAGGCGAGAGCCACCACAGGCTTTATCAGCTACAAAAGCAACGGAAGAAGCAGCTTACAATCTACTACGAGCTAGTTGCTAAATCGCAGCTCGATGCTATAGAACGGCAGCGAATCGAGCAGTACAACCCACAGTTGAACGGAACTAAAGTTAGCAAAAAGAAGCTACGTCCAACAGAGACGCTGTTACGGGAAATGCTAATTATCCTTGCACCATACAGCTTTGTACTGGGTGTAGAATATCCACGAAAAGAAGACCTTAAGTTCATCGAAGATTCTATCTATTGGCAAGATGAGTGGAGAGTTCAGAAAGCAGTGTTATCTCTTAATGTGATACACGTTTGTATAAATTTAAGTGAGTTAGGAGAAGCTATCAAAGATAAAGACTGGCTGTCAATGTGTCGTTTCCTTAGAAAAGTTTTCAGGAAGCGCAGCAACTATTCAGGCAACTGGGCTTGTAAAGGAAAAATAAGTTATGAATACTCAGGTATGTTTTTTCTGAGAAGGCTGTTAGTTAATGGCTTTGCTATAGAAGTCTATGTAACTAACCAAGAAGCCGTGGAACTCATTAAAGGCTACGAGTTAACTCAACTTGCTGGAGTAAAAATTCGGTCTATCAGTGACTCATCTTTAGCTGTAATAAAAAACAGGTGCCAGCTAAGAGTTGTAGGAATGTATGTGTATTCTGACTATCAAAACCAGCCATACGATCAATATCGCCGCTCAGCTATAGAAAGACTCTATCCATATAAGGAAGATTTGGTTAAACTGTTGTTTAACGAAGACCTAGACACAAACAAACTACAAATATCCCCAATAGAGAGCCAGACTACAGACGAGAACAATCCTGGTCTTCCTGTTAGGTTAGCTAACCTTACTGCAAAAAAAGAATATCTCAGGTCACTGTTGACGGAACGTGGTCTTAACTTAAACCGTTATCAGGTCAACAAGTACTTAGAAAGAATACCAACAGATGACAGCTATATTGATAGTCAACATGATAGGAGGATGACTGTATATGTGAAATCTTTTGGGTACAGCGACCTTCGTAAACCTATTTACTACTCTAGCCATATTTATGGTAGCAAAGGTCACAGTTACCAATCGCAAAACTTGCTTGATTGTCCCTACGAAGAAGTCTACCTAGCATCCACAGTAGACAGAGCGTTTTGGTTGCTGCTAGAAACTTATTTGTCGGATTTTGCCAAAGTAAAGCTTAACGAAGAAGAAGGGTATATAGATAAAGTGTATATATCTGCTAGAAAATTCTTAGTACCTGCTAGGCTGACTATCACCTTAAATGGGAAGTGGAAAGCAGACATTCCCTTTGGTTCTAAAGATAATATGTCAGGCAGCGAAGTTGCAAACATCATTAAAAGTCGTTTACAGGAAAGCGGAATGCCTCAGCTAAAGTTCTCATTCCAATCTGAGTCCACACGTACATAGGGGTAGAAGAGTATCTATCTACTAAAATGGGCTGAAATTCTTTCCAGTCCTCTGAGCGAGGACTTTCGCTATCAGCCAAGGGTTTAAACCCTTGGCGAGTGAGTGGGACAACGGCAAGATAGGCGATGAGTCACTTGAGCGATAACCGCTTTTCTTTCTATTCTTCATCTAAAGGCGATCGCTTTCATTTTGAACTAGTTCTGGGTTATGCCAATACTGTAGGAATTTCTCTCTTCGGAGCATTGCGATCACCTTACCAAAAGAAGTCAGTAGCTGATGAAAGATTAAAATTTTATAACACTTTTCTAAGTCTGTCCCAGAGAGCTTACAGCGTGTTAGCTTAGTGAGTGAGAATAAATTCGGTTGCAGTGTTTGTTTCTAGTATTCATAGGCATTTTCCTTTTGGTCAGTACAGGCTTCTCTCCGAAATCTAAATCTCTTCACCCCTCTGATTTTGGAGACAGTTTATGTCAATTTATGTAGGCAACTTATCTTACGATGTCACACAAGAAGACCTCAATGGTGTTTTTGCAGAATATGGTACGGTCAAGCGGGTTCAGCTCCCTACTGATCGTGAAACGGGTCGTCTTCGCGGCTTTGGATTTGTAGAGATGGATACAGAAGTTGAAGAAACGGCTGCCATTGATGCACTTGATGGTGCGGAATGGATGGGTCGTGACATGAAAGTTAACAAAGCGAAGCCTCGTGAAGACAGAGGTTCGTCTGGTGGTGGTCGGGGAAACAACAGCTTCTCTGGCCGCTACTAAACGAAAGAGGGTAAACCCTCTGAGTCTGAATAGTTGAACATAAAGGAAAAGGCTTAAGTAGAAATGCTTGAGCCTTTTCTCTTTGAGGCTTGCGATCGCATTACCAGAGCAAAGGATTAAATTTATTGCACTCTGGGTAGAGTTAGTAACTGATGAAATATTAAATCTTTATGAGAGTTGTCTAATTCTGGTCTAGAACGTTTAGACCGTGTTAACTTGTAAGCGAGAATGAATTCGGTTGCAGCGTTTGTTTCTAGTCTTGAAAGTTTTTCCCTTTTGGTCAGTACAGGCTTCTCTCCGAAATCTAAATCTTTACACCCTCTGATTTTGGAGACAATCATATGTCAATTTATGTAGGCAACTTATCCTACGATGTCACACAAGAAGACCTCAGCAGTGTTTTTGCAGAATATGGCACAGTAAAGCGGGTTCAGCTACCCAGTGACCGTGAAACAGGTCGTCTGCGCGGCTTTGGATTCGTGGAAATGGAAACAGAGGCAGAAGAAGCAGCGGCTATTGAAGCACTAGATGGTGCGGAATGGATGGGTCGTGACCTAAAAGTTAACAAAGCGAAGCCTCGCGAAGACAGAGGTTCGTCTGGTGGTGGACGGGGAAACTTCTCTCGCCGCTACTAAGCCCAAGAGGATAAACCCTTTTAGTTTCAGTCGTTAAATGCCAGGGAAGAAGGCTTAAGTAGAAATGCTTGAGCCTTTTTTCTTGGAAGCTGAGCGATCGCTCTTCACTTAGCCCGTGTAGGCGTTAGCGCTAGCGGCTCCGCAGGAGCATCACCTCACCTTAAGATAATGCACGAGCATTCAACCTGCGACCCTCAGTGCGACTCTTCTTCGTTTCTTAGTAGAATCGAGTGGCACTGTGTACCGGATGTGATTGTGCATCAATCTGTTGCAGAAGCAGTTCATTGCATTAATCCCGATTGTCCCCGTCCTTATCCTCAGCCTTGGGGTAACAAGTTTTGTAATGGCTGTGGAGCAGCGTTGCGGCTAAATGACCGCTACGTTCCGCTTCAGCGTTTAGGGTCAGGGGGATTTGCGACTATCTACACCGTTTGGGATTTACACAAGAAATCAGAGCGAGTACTCAAGGTATTAGTAGAAACATCACCGAAAGCATTGCAGCTATTTGAGCAAGAAGCCGCTGTTTTAGCCCGTTTGAAGCATCCCGGCGTTCCGAAAGTTGAGGTCGATAGCTATTTCCTCGTGACATTGCTGAGTCCCAAAGAACGGTTGCTTCCCTGTCTGGTGATGGAAAAAATCCACGGTCAGACCTTGCAGGATGTTCTGGATAAGCATCCTCAGGGCTGTTCAGAGGAATCAGTCCGAGATTGGCTCTACCAAACTGTCGAGATTTTACGGGAATTACATAACTCTGGCATTATTCACCGTGACCTCAAACCCTCAAACTTGATGCTGCGTGAACGAACAGGGCAGCTAGTCGCGATCGATTTTGGGGGGGCAAAACAAATTGGCTTGATGCCCTTGGGTTCTCAGGCTGTTTCAACGCGGCTAATTTCTCCAGGCTATAGTCCACCAGAACAGATTACAGGGGAAGCAGTCGGGCCAGCGGCGGACTTCTATGCACTGGGTCGAACAATGATTCAGTTGCTGACAGGTCAAGAGTTAGGAAATTTACAAGACCCTGTAACAGGTGAATTTCGCTGGCGTCATTGTGCAGCAGTTAGTCCGGCATTAGCTGACTTGCTCGATCAAATGGTACGCATCGACCCCCAACAACGACCTGCAACGGCTGATGAGATTCAGCGGCGTTTGGCGATGACTCCAGTCCTCAAGCCGAAGTCTCCTTCAGCAACACCTTTACCTGAAGCGATCGCAATTGCTGTAGATACAACACTAGAAGTAATAGAGGGTGCGATCGCATCTATTGGTGAAGGCGTTCTGGGAATTGTCGGTTTCGTATTCCGAGTCATCACTGGAACTGTCCTCGCTTGTGTGGATACAACCTGGGAAATGGTACTAGGTGGCGTTGGGGCCACAGTTGGCGCAGCCGTTGGATTTACGTTAATTAATTGGACACCACTAGGCGATCGCTTTGCAGATTGGCTTTCTCTACAATTGCCGCAGTTCTTGCCTAATATCCAGGTAACGGCGTGGCAAGAACTACTTTTGTTTGCGATCGCGGGTTTAGGTACAGCCGCAGGTTTGACGCTAGCTGGAGGTTTTGGTCAACAACGGCGTCCTATAGTTGCTGGATTAATGGGCATTCTTGGTTATGGCATTGGCTGGTTGATTTGGCAAGCGGCAGTGCCATTTGCTCCCGTAGAGCGGTTACTAGGTTTAATTACCGCCGTTGCTGTTGCGCCTCTTGTCTTAGGCTTAGGCTTGCCTAGCCATTACCTCGTTCATGCCATAGTTGCCGCAGCAGGTACAGGTACAGTTCTTGGCGGTTTAGTCTGGTTAAGGTTCTTACCTGCCGATTTTCTCGTTAATCTGTTTTCTCACGCTGATGCGAGTTTGGCAAATCTTATCAACAGTCTTGCTTTTTTCTGCTTGTGGGCTGCCTTACTAGGATTCTGGTTAGGGGTTAGTTATTACCTTTTAGTACCTGTGCTGCGTTGGCTAGGTTGGCGTTGATATTCGCTTTGTTGTTTGTTCTTTGCTAAAGACTACGAATAACAACTAACCAACAACAAATAACACTTTTATATCCAACTCAGGATAGATGTACGCTACGCCACAATAAAAATGGAAATAGGATTAGTTATCGAGGATACCGTGTTCTCAACACAAAGCACTATGAGTACCGAGCTAAATCCAACCTATAGTTATAAAGTTGGTGGGCATTTGCCACTTGATGCTCCTACCTATGTAGTGCGGCAAGCTGATTTTGACCTTTATGAAGGACTGAAAGCTGGAGAGTTTTGTTATGTACTTAATTCCCGGCAGATGGGGAAAAGCAGCTTGCGGGGGCGAACGATGCACAAGCTACAAGCAGAAGGAATTGCCTGTGCAGGGATTGACCTGACGAAGATTGGTAGCCAGGATATTATCCCAGATCAGTGGTATGCAGGAGTGATTAGAAGTCTAGCGAGAGGGTTCACTCCCCTGTGTCCTTCTCTCTTAAGGGGAGATGAAGGAGGGTTCAATTTACGAACTTGGTTAAGCGATCGCGAATATCTGTCTCCTGTTCAGCGCTTAAGCGAGTTTATTGAACAGGTATTACTCACTTCAATTAGCCAAAATATTGTCATTTTTATAGACGAAATTGATAGTACCCTTAGCTTAAATTTCAAAACTGACGACTTCTTTGCATTTATCCGGGCTTGTAATGAATATCAACGCCTAACGTTTGCTCTCCTCGGAGTAGCAACACCCTCGGATTTAATCCAAGATAAAAAGCGGACACCCTTTAATATCGGTCGGGCAATTGAATTACAGGGCTTTCAATTAGATGAAGCACAGCCTTTAGCCAAGGGATTAGCGCTAAAAGTTGCCAATCCCCAAGCGGTACTGGAAGCGGTATTAGATTGGACAGGAGGGCAACCGTTTCTTACCCAAAAGCTGTGTAATATCATCTTCCACTCTGATTCAATAATTCCAGGTAGAGAAGCAGAGGGCGTTGCCAATCTCGTACAGTCACGACTCATTGAGAATTGGGAAACTCAGGATGACCCTCCGCATCTGAAGACAATTCGCGATCGCATTCTCCGAATTGGTAAACGCACGGGCCCTTTACTAAAGCTTTATCGGCAAATTTTGCAACAAGGTTCAATCATTGCTGATGATAGCTCTGAACATTTAGAATTACGCCTTTCTGGGTTGGTCGTCAAGCGACCGGGTTCAGATGAACACCAAGGCTATCCCTGTTTAAGTGTTTATAACCGCATTTATTCCTCTATATTTAACTGGAGTTGGCTAAACAAGGCACTAGCCGATTTTCAGCCAGATTTTTTAGAAGTTGTTGCCAATCAAGAGCAAAAACTTTTGTCCATGCTAGGAGTCATGGATGGTAAAAACTTTGATGATATTCTTTATGAAATTTTGGGTTCAGTAATCCTGAAAGTTGGAGAATTACTCCATGTAGATCAAACGACTATTTTCTTGATTGACGAGGAAAAAAATGAGATATGGTCAATTTTGGCTAAAAACCAAAGTGGCAGTTCTCCAGAAGTTGAAATATCAGCAAATCGAGAGATTGTTGGTCTAGTTGCCACCTTGAAGGAAATGGTTAACATTCCTTTCTACTTCTCAGAAAATCTATCTAGTGTTAGCCAAAACAAAGCTAAAAGAACAGGCTACCATACCTATACTTTACTAGCGCTACCACTGTTGAATGAAAAGGGCAATTTAGTTGCTGTTGTTCAGTTGCTCAATAAGCTAAAAATAGATACTAATCCCAACGCTCCACTTTTAGATAGAATTGATAAAAAAGGGTTTACAGAAGCAGATGAAAAGCAGTTTGCTGAATATGCACCTGCGGTTCAACGAATTCTCGAACGATGTCAGTCTTGTTATAAATTAACTCAAAGACTCCAAGCCTCAGAAGCACTGACAGAAGCAACGAGATCGCTTTCTCAGAGTAGCCTAGACTCCGAAGAAATCCTTGGGCGAGTCATGGAAGCGGCAAAGAAGCTAATGAATGCTGACCGCAGCACACTGTGGCTATTAGACCGCGAGGTGGGTGACCTATGGACAAAAATCCCTCAAGCTGATGGTTCAGTCAAAGAAATGCGTGTACCCATGGGTATTGGTTTTGCTGGAAAAGTTGCAGAATCTGGTGAGATTTTGAATATTCCCTTTGACCTTTACGATCATCCTGATTCAGCTAATTCCAAAAAATTTGACCAGGCTACAGGCTATCGAACTTGTAGCTTGCTCTGTATGCCCGTTTGGAGTCCCGATGGTGAATTATTAGGTGTTACTCAACTCGTCAACAAACGGAAACAAGGCGAGTTTCCTGAGTACAACCCAGCAGATTGGCCCACAGCACCAGAATGCTTTAAAGCCAGCTTCGATGCCAATAGTCAAAAATATATGCAAATCTTTAACGCTCAAGCAGGTGTAGCGCTGCAAAATGCTAAGAAGTTTGCCACGGTTAAACAAGAGTCAGAAACTCAGCAACAGAACGTCGTCAGCCAAACCTTGGCGATGCTCAATCGGGTGATGGAAAATGATGGCTTTGATGATATTCTCGATGCGACATTACGTTCGATCACAATCAAACTAGGAAAATCCTTAAGTGCAGACCGAACAACAATTTTTTTATTAGATGAAGAGAAAAACGAATTTTGGTCAATTATTGCTGAGGATGAAAATGAAGGTGAAGGTTCCCTAGAGATTCGGATTCCTGCCGACAAAGGGATTGTTGGTGAGGTGGCACTACGCAAACAATTGATTAATATCCCCTTCGATTTCTATGATGATCCACGCTCAGTGACAGCTAAAGAATTTGACAAGAAAAATGGATACCGTACCTATACGATGTTGGCATTGCCACTCTTAAATGAGCAGGGTGGTTTAGTAGCGGTTGTCCAGTTACTCAACAAGTTAAAACGGGGATATAGCCGAATCGCTCCTCTATCAGAAAAAATTGACCAAGAGGGCTTTACACAAACTGATGAAGAACGATTTGCAGAAAATGCCCCATTAATTGAAATGATTCTAGAAAGCTTCCGTTCCTATCACAAAACAGCGAGAGGACAACGAGTAGCCGCAGCACTGATGGCAGCAACACGTTCAGTCAGCCAGAGTAGTTTGGAACTCGAAGAAATTCTCAACCGGGTGATGGAAGCAGCGAAGAAACTAATGAATGCTGACCGTAGCACGTTATGGCTTTTAGATCATGACGCTGCTGAATTGTGGACAAAGATTCCTTTTGAAGATGGTTCATTAGGAGAAGTCCGTGTACAGGTTGGAGAAGGCTATGCAGGTAAAGTTGCCGAATCTCACAAGCCTCTGAATGTTCCCTTTGATCTCTATGGTTACCCAGGTTCTGAGACAGCTAGGAAAACTGATCAAAAGAGTGGTTATCGCACTTATAGCTTGTTGTGTATGCCAGTTTTTAGCCCTGATGGTGAGTTGATTGGTGTCACTCAATTAGTGAATAAGAAGAAGCCCGGTGATTTTCCTGAGTACAACCCAGCAGAGGGAATAGAAGCGCCGCATTACTTACAAATCAGTTTTGATGAAAGCGATCAAAAATATATGCAAATATTTAACAATCAAGCTGGCGTTATTCTTCAGAATGCCGAATTGCTAGCCGCTGTCAGACGACAGGAGGAAACACTGCGAGATCAACTTACTGCAACATAAGCGAGTTTATTTGGGGTTCTTCTTGTTCTTTAGAAATACAAGGCTGTGCGTATGCCGCCGTAAAAGTAGCTGAAGCGATTGGCGAGCACAATTGATTTCCTCCTCTACCAAGCTGGAATTTGGGAAGAAAACGCTTTTGAGTCAACGTATTCTTTTAAAAAATCAACACGGAGGAAATGGAGCAGATTACGTTAATAAGAACTAAGAAAAAGGAAGAGGACAAAAGAGATTTTTCTCTCTTGTCCTTTTTAGAAGACGTACTACGTCATTACTAAATCTGCTTAGCCTTATCCGAAAGCAACGGGGCTAAAGACAACCCAAAAGACGAGTACAACACCAGCTAAGACCATGCTGTAAGTGACGTTGCGCTTGTGGGTTTTGGAACTGCCTGCAGGTTTCATCAGTTTATCGTCTGTTTCCTCAAAAATACTTAAGTTGCTTCTGGTAGGAGCCGCCGTTCTCAGGCTGACTGCGACCAAGATGACGACAGAAAGAACAAACAGGAGAATTGCAAAGTGTAGGAAATTAATGCTGGCATACATCACCAATGGCTTCCAGGTAATCCAACCTGCTTTTACTCCTAGCTCTGAAATAAATCGGATTGCCCCAAGGATAAAGCCGCTAATTAGAGTGGCAAAAGCCCCTTTCCCATTAGCGCGCTTCCACAAGAGTCCCAAGAGAAATACTGCCGCAATCGGAGGAGAAATATAGGCTTGTACAGATTGCAGATAGACATAAAGCTGATTGCTCATCAAGCCGATGAAGGGAAGCCAAAGTAAACCAATTGCAACTAGCGCAATCGTTGAAAATTGCCCAGCCCGAACCAGTTCACGCTCACTGGCATCAGGTCGCCACTTTTTGTAAAAATCCATGACTGCCAGCGTAGCACTGCTATTAAAAACGCTGGAGAGTGAACTCATTAATGCCGCTAGCAACCCAGCAATAACTAATCCTCTAATTCCCGGTGGTAGTAGTTCCGTAACTAACGTAGCGTACATTCTGTCGGGAGCGACATCAGGAAAAAGAACTCTACCAGCGACACCTGGCAAGACGAGGATAAAGACAGGTATCAGCTTCAAGAAACCAGCAAAGATGGTTGAGCGCCGAGCCGTTTCGATGTTACTGGCCGCAAGTGTCCGTTGAACAATCATTTGGTCAGTACACCAATACCAGACTCCTAAAATTGGTGCCCCAAATAGAATGCCAGTCCAAGGGAAATCAGGGTGATTAACACTTTTCCAAAGATTGAAGAACTCTGGTTCAACCCCTTGGAATAATGCACCAAGCCCGCCTACTCTCGCAATAGCAGTAGCGGTTAAGATAATGCCACCACCAATGAGAATGAACGCCTGCAAGAAGTCGGTGTAAATTACCGCACGCAAGCCACCAAAGATTGTATAGGCACCTGTTGCGACAATTAAAACGATCGCACCTACCCAAATGTTCCATCCTAGAATGGTTTGCAAGACGAGTGCGCCTGCGTAAACGGCTACGCTAATCTTGGTGAAGACATAAGCTACCAAAGAAACAGCCGAAAGATAGGTGCGGCACTGGGAATTAAAGCGCCTTTCCAGAAACTCTGGCATGGTAAACACACCAGTCCGTACATAAAATGGCACAAACAGCCAGCCTAGAAGTAGCAGCATAAAGCAGGCAATCCATTCAAACTGCCCAACTGCTAAGCCAGAACTAGCACCACTACCCGCTAGTCCAATAAAATGCTCGGCAGAGATGTTACTTGCAAACAGGCTAGCGCCAATCGCCATCCAGCCAATATTGCCACCACCTAAGAAGTAGGATTTACTACTATCCTGACTTTCTTTACTAGACCAATAACCAATTCCCGCTACCGCAACAAAGTAGGCAACGATCAAAAACAGGTCTATGCCGCTCACTGCAGCACCTCCTTTATTTGTTATAAAATTTGACAAAAAAAGCTATAGGGCTGTTTAATTGCCCCTAAAAAACTTCAACAGGTAACATTTTTCTGTCGTCCATCAAAAGAGTGGCTTTCGCATTTGCAACTGAAGAAAGGCCACTATCCTGTAATAATAACGACAGCCAACGAATCATCTTTTTATTTTTTTATCTTTGTTAAATTAATTAATAATTGGGGTTCAAGAACGTATGAATCATCAGCTCAATGTAGGACTGATTGGGTTTGGGATGTCGGGACGGGTGTTTCATGCACCGATGATTAATGCGGTTTCCAAGCTAAGGCTGGCAAAGGTTGTAGAACGACAGAAAGAAGAATCAAAACGCACCTATCCTTGGGTAGAGGTTGTCAAAGATATAGATGATGTCTTGAATGACGAAGCAATTGATGTGGTTGCGATCGCAACTCCTAATTCCTCTCATTTTGAACTTACCAAAAGAGCGCTTTTAGCCGGAAAACATACTGTTGTTGATAAACCATTTACTATTAATTCACACGAAGCACAGCAATTAATTGATTTAGCTAACCAAACAAATAAACTGTTAAGTGTATTTCAAAATCGGAGATGGGATAGTAGTTTTAAGACAATTCAACAAGTTATAAATCTAAACTTAGTTGGAGAATTAGTAGAGTATGAAGCACATTTTGACCGCTTCAAAAATCAAATCAAACAAAATGCTTGGAGAGAAACCAGTGAACTCGGTTCAGGGGTACTCTACGACCTAGGTACACATTTAATTGACCAAGCACAAGTCCTCTTTGGTTTACCCAAATGGATTACCGCCGACATCCGGACGCAACGGAAAGGTGGAGTTGCAGATGATAGTTTTGAATTAATTCTTGACTACAACCAACTGAAAGTTACTTTAAAATCTGGGATGTTGATCAGAGAGACAGGAGCAAGCTTCATCTTACACGGCACTGAAGGTTCTTTTATCAAATATGGTCTTGACCCACAAGAAGATGCCTTAAAGCGTGGCGAGACACCTTTAAATACCCAAAATTGGGGACAAGAACCAGAGGAAGAATGGGGACTACTCAATACGCAGCTAAAGGGCTTGCATTACCGTGGGAAAATCGAAACCATTGCAGGTTCCTATCAGTCGTTTTATCAAAATATTTATGATGTTATTGCCAACGATCAGGAGCTGATAGTCAAGCCGGAAGAAGCTAGAAACACAATCCGTATCATTGAGTTAGCATTCGAGAGCAACAGGCAAAAGCGTTCAATAGAGTTTTCTCTTTAACTTTCAGCAAGCTTTTAAGCTTGGTAGCCACCGATTTAGTTAATCGTGAAATACTATTCGTTTCTTGGCTACAACTTTGCCGTCTGGATCGAAGTTAATTTGATACTGAATCCAGGCAAGATCGCATAGGAGCGAACAGCGACCATCATTCCCATAAGACCATGTAGACTGCGACATTAAGTCAGAGTTACCAAAGGATTCAAGATTTCTATGTAAGGGATTGCCTAGTAACTCTAATACCTTAGTTCTCGTCATTCCTGGCGTTATGTTGTTAAAGTCGGTTTCTGAAAATTCTGGAGGAAGTATAGTATCAAGGGTGGGATAGAGGGAAAAGTAGCTTTCTGTATGCGTGTACATATAGGTGCATACATAGAGGATAAGTAGTAATATGCCTGAGCCAAATATCTTAGGGATTAATTTCATAAACGTCCTCCTTTTGCGACTCAAACGGAACTCGAACTTGTAATAGGAAAAGGCGATATGCGATCGCCTTTTCCAAAAATTATCTCTTCAATCAACAGCGCAAATCCAAACAATAACTCTTGTAGAGTAGGGTAACGCTCACCTACCCCTGTGTCTTGGTGGTAGGGCAAGAAGGCAATGCACAAGAAACCCGAAACCCTAATTTTTCTATGTCTTAGCCTGACTTGTACGCTACAACCTACTACCTAACACCTAACACCTAACACCTTGACATGGGAATGTAAAACAGCTTACCAAGGACTGCCCACCATCGTAAAGCTTGCCCAATAGTAAGGATGTTTCAAATCTTTGTCTCCCATCCTTACTAATTCTGGTGGTAGAGGTAATGTTTTAGAGGTAGTAACCAGTTGACCTCCTTGGATCTGCACTTGTCCCTTAAGCATCGCGAGTTGAGTCTGTCGTAGTGCCTCCGCCTTAATGGGTGCTTGCCTCAACTGTTCGTACATTTGGGTCATTAGCCCCAATGTTCCTTCATCACTCACAGACCACAAACTCGCTAAAACCGATTTTGCTCCAGCTTGCACCGCTAGCCCTGCAAACCCTAACTCCGCTTGCTCATCTCCCAATGCCGTTTTACAAGCGCTGAGTACTAAGAGTTCTACGGGTGGGTTATTCCAGCCCAATTGAGACAACTGATCCAGACGCAGTTTAGTATCCCATAGTTGAATGTAAGAGTTCTTGGGGGCACCTGAGCGAAAAACAGCATGGGTCGCTAGGTGAATGATGCCATACGGTCGCTGCTTGCGCTGTGCTTTGAGGTTCTGTAGGGTAAAGGCATCATCAAGGAAAGACTCACCTTTCCACAGAGACGAAGTAATCGTCGATAACTCCACTGGCACAGCCGGTAAAGGCCTTAGATCAGTAAATTTCTCTGCTCCCATTGCCAGAACCTGTGCGTCTTTAATATCCGTGTAGCTGGTGTCGGTGAGGGTCAGGCTAGGTAGTAAACCAACACTGTATTTCTCAATGAGAAACTCTTGACCATCATAGAGGGCAGCTATAGGAAGAGAGCGCAAGCCAACATCCATGACGAAGCCAATATTTTGGATACCTTGTGCTTTTAACTCGGCTTCAAGAGGGGCAATCATCCATTGATAAAGTTGTTTCCCTGGAAATAGATAGTCATCTTTACTGCGAACATTAGTCACTTCCAAGCGCAACTGATCAGCAACTCTGAGGACTTTAGCACGAGTTGTTCCTTCTACTCGCTTGCGAATCGGTGCGCCCGTAGAAGTCACCAATACTAATTCCAACTGGTATTCAAAATTGCGGATGTTGGAGTTGAGGCTTGCGGACGAGCTACTATTTGCCTCATCCTGGGTAAGCATCTGAGGCACAAACGTGACATAGATGACAGCTGGTTTAACGCCAGTCGCTTGCTCAATGTTTTGAAGAGTAGTTTGGCTGCTTGACAAAGTTGCGTTTGCCGACGGAGCCTTAAGAGACTTTCCAAAATATTTCTCAAATTGAGAAGTGAAAAAGCGATCGCGCGTTTCCACGATGTCAGCTACGTCTTCCGCTGAAGACACCTCCTGAGTTGCTGGTTGTTGTAATGAATTCGCCAACAGGGAGTTATTTGTACTGGTATTATCTCCTGGGTCTGGGTTAGTGTCCGGGTCTGGGTTAGTATCTGGGTCTGGGTTAGTATCTGGGTCTGGGTTAGTATCTGGGTCTGGGTTAGT
>NZ_JCACKQ010000038.1:35081-59413 GCF_059505465.1 Symplocastrum torsivum
TCTGGGTCTGGGTTAGTATCTGGGTCTGGGTCTGGGTTAGTATCTGGGTCTGGGTCTGGGTCTGGGTCTGGGTTTGTATTCTGTGTAATAGTGGGAGCACCTGCCTGATTTCCTGGACCTTGCTCACCCTGATTGATACCGCTATCATCACCAGGGGTAATAGTACCCCCTGCGGTCAACGTTACAGCACCCGAATCACCAGGTCCCTGCTCACTTGTATCAATCGCTCCCCTAACAATGTTGCCTTGAGTGGAAGTTATCGTTACAGAACCAGCATTACCTGGACCTCGATCGCTTGTAGTGATATTGCCAGTAGTAATGTCATTTACGGCAGTCAATCTCACTAAACCCGCATCACCTTGACCTTGGTTAGACGTGTTGATATTTCCCACATCAATACTGCCTGTCGCATTCATAATTAGCGACGGAGTAGTGGTCAATGTCAGATAATCTGGGTCAGTAGTTGGAATCAAGTTATTGGGATCTTCGTCTGGCCCAGTAATTCTAATATTTCCTCCTGTAATATTGCCTCCTGAAGTGACTTTCAGAGCAACTCCTGTGTAGTCACCCAAATTCACATCAGTAGCTGAGTCAATAATTGGGTCATAAAGGCTGTAAAAGTTGCCAAAGCCACCTGAACGGTTGAGAACCGAGAAGCTACCGCCACTCTTAAAGTGAGCATCCCCAGAGATAATTCCATCACTGACAAGGCTTAGGTTCCCACCGCTTTGGAAGGGTGTCTGTAAATGATTGAGGGCAAGGATATCAACACCTTGAATGCCTTCAACGTATAGATTTCCCCCTGTCTTGGCGATAAAGGGATTTGCCACACTGTCCCGCACACGCACTGTATCCTGCGCCAGCAGATTCAAATCACCTGTGGTCTGTAGCGTGCTTTCTACTAAGGAGAGATTATTCTGAGCAGATAGTGTCGCTGTCTGAGATGTTACCTGATTGGCGACGATATCTCCGTCCTCAATTGGCAAACCCGATCCAGCGAGTTCTGCCTGTCCGGTACCATTGACCACAATACCTGTGTCTCCACTCCCAGTAAGCAGTTGAGGTAACGACAGAGGCGTTAAGGGTGCATCTGATGGCAAAATCTCTAAACTCAGCAGGTGTCCGGGTTGGGTAATGCGTAAGAGACTTTGACCGGGAACTGTCGCTACGTTAATCTGTCCGCCTGGTGCATTTAAACCACCAGTGCTGACGACAGTACCACCCAATAGGCTTAAGTTCTGACCATTTGCTACACTCAGTTGACCCGCATTAACAATTGCCCCAGGTGTCCCAGTGGTAGAGAAGTCGAAGGCGCTAGGTGTCCCAACCAATGTGGCGTAATTATTCGGTTCAGTAGCACTAAACCACTGATTACTCAAGCCAATACCAGTTGCTGTAGTTGCGGTGAAAGCCGCTGGCACATCCAGACGCGCATTCTGACCAAAGACAATGCCAGCCGGATTCATCAAGAAAAGATTGGAATTACCCCCAGTGACTTGAATCAATCCGTCAATGACTGAGGGATTACCACTATTAATACGAGTGAGGATATTCTGAATCGTTGGGTTGGAGAGGAAGTTTGCCGTCTGGTTTGAATCTAGACCAAACTGCGTAAAACTATGGAAGAGATTTGCCCCATCCGCCGAGGTCTGACCGCCAGTAATGTCATAGCGTGTGTTATCAGGTGATACAACAGTGCCCGTGCCATCAGCCGCAGGGACAATTGGTTGTGCTTGTGCGACAGATGGAAACAGGCACAAAAAAGAAACTAGGAAATAATTATATTTTCGTTTCACTTTTCTGACCTCATTTTCCTTTTCCCCACAGGGAAGCGAACTATCGTTCCCAAGCATTTTGTCACCTGCGGTTAGCGGCTTCTGCCTACAGCCACTTTCCTTGAATTTTCTAATGAAAATAAAGACACTGTTCATTTCAACGGATTGCACTGCCAACTTAACTCCAGCCATCGAGTGTAGGAAATCTAGAACCCCGATGAGCCTCAAACTCAATTTAAATCTGTTTGATTACTTTATTAATAGATCTCTGCGTTTTCTCTAGAGGTCAGAGGCTACTAACAACAGACGAAACTGCTAGATCTATCAACGGATTAGGTAATCACACTCGATGTCATTTAGTCTTGACGTTTGTCAGACAAATTAAGTGCCCTGAGAATGGAAGCTGATTAAAACTGTTCACCTTACTGTTTTCCTACGAATGCCAATCTAACTTCTGTTTAAGGTAGTGCTGAAACAAGTATCTGTACTCTTGTGTTCTTCCCTGGCACTATCAAGGCAGCCTTGCCCTTTTATAGTATTACGCTGAAACTTAGAGATTTCGGGAAAGTTACACGCGCTGCCTTACCTAAGAGTGCTGCTTACTGTCTTCTGGCAATGCTTTGAAGGTGAATTGTTTGCTTTGTATTAAATAGTATATCGCAAAGCTTATCTTGTAAGGTGTTCTCTGTCGATGCAACAATCTTCTTTAAGATAATTTCCTGTATCAAGAGAGTATTTCATAAAATCTTTTTATTAGTAACTTAATCTTGGATTTATAATAGTAAAATTCAATGTACTCTTGGGAAATTAATAAGGTAATAACCCAACTTATTCCCTAACCTGATATGAGAACAATTGATACTAAATTCTTTGTAGAAGTGCCCTAAACAAAAGGTTTAAAGGGGTACGCTGTTGTGTACCCCTTACTAAAAGGTGATGCAATATCAAGATGAAATTGAAAGTCTCGACTCACTAATAGCTAAACGCTGCTTCTTGGCGTCCTACTACTTCTGGTGTACCCGCAACTAAACGCAACTGATCACAATGGAATGTTAACCAAGGTTGCTCTAAGCCTAAGCCAGCAAAGGGGCTGCCGACGGGAACTTGTACCTCGCTGCTTACAAGACCGACTTGAGCTTGCAACTCACCCTTGAATAAGAGAATAGAAGCTAATTCTGTGCTGAAAACATCGCCGCTGAACGGCAAGGGTAACCCAAAGTTTTGGGGGTGGTAGCTGAGGCGGCATAGCGTCTGTTCTCCCTGACGAACAATAACGCGCTTGTTATAACCGGAGGTTGTGCGATCGCTATCTTTCCAAGTAAAGTCAGCCATTTGTTTCGGGAGTCCCCAAATTTCTCGTCCCCCCTCAACTGAATCAGCGTTGTCTACATAGATGTGAGAAATCCAACCCCCAACTCTGCTGGTATACCGTATAAGACCAGCCACCACAATCAACTCACTGTACTCCAACACGGAACCGGGACCGTAATTGGATAGATAAACCCCGCCTATAGTCTTGCCAGGAAAGACAGAGACAATCTCAAATTCTTTAGGGATAAGTGGACGTACTCGCTCAATATCAATAAGTTGAACAGTCTGAAGAGCGTAGCCTCGGAGTGTCCAGGGTGCCGATGGATAGGCCATAGCAATTTGGGATTCTAGGTTGGTAGTACTGAGCCAGATGTAATGTACATTTCAGTCCTTTAATCACTTAGCAATTTGTAAGTCGTCGCTTTTTGTCCGTTGTTCAATGGAAGCAACACACTACAGAAACAATCAATTGCTACCGTGACAAAAACTCAGGCTATAAACCGAAGTAATTAACCGAACTTGAATTACAAACGGCACTATACTCCTAAGCTTAATTCCCAACTTTTAAGAGTTCCTATATCCATAGGAGCATAATCTATGACCTGCAACTGCCAGACACCCGCCGTTGGTAGATTGAGGAGTTGCTTAAGTGCAGGTGTGGTATCTACAGAATAGGTTTCTTGGATTTGAGTTCTAGAACCAAGAGTGCGATTTTGTATCAGCACAGTCTGACCTGTGGGTGCTTTCAAGCTCACCTCAATATCTCCTAAGAAAGTGTGTTCAACACTGACTGTGACCTTAATCTCTCGTACAGTTGCTGAGTCATTCACCCGAATCGTACTCATAATCCCTTGGGGGTTGTTGTCAGGAATCCCAACCGCGCTATCGTTACGTCCTGTGATGCGGCGAACACTAGCTTGGGAACTTTGGGCGATTTTCTGCTTAGCCGCTTGTACCGCTTTAAAGGCATTTACCTTGCCATAACCGAACCACTGCGAAAAACCATTTGTATCGTAAGTACCCAATCGCATTCCTAATTGAGGGTCAGCATCCTGGTCAACAATTTTGTCTGCCGTTTCTTGGAGAAGACGCTTCACATCCTGCGCCGTGAGGTCAGGGTTAGCGGAGAGTACCAATGCTGCTACACCTGCAACGACGGGACAAGCACTGGAGGTGCCGCCAAATGAACTGACAAAATTTCCGGATTCGTACCCTAGCACTCCTACCAGATCCGCAGTAAAAACACCCAATCCAGGAAGTTGTGCAGTTACTTCCGGTGCCGTACTAATAAAGCCAGTTTTTTCAAACCACATTCCGGGTGGTGCATTGTTGCTGGGCGCACATACCGAGACATTT
This sequence comes from Symplocastrum torsivum, assembly GCF_059505465.1. Lineage (NCBI taxonomy): Bacteria > Bacillati > Cyanobacteriota > Cyanophyceae > Oscillatoriales > Microcoleaceae > Symplocastrum > Symplocastrum torsivum. The sequence continues at coordinate 39,524 of NZ_JCACKQ010000038.1, forward strand.
GTACCCCAGTTGCTATAGGCAGATTTTTTGCTGAGGCTGGTACAAGCAGAAACAGTGATGACATCTGGGTGAATCGTGAAGCCACCTAGCCAGTTTGTCGGACCATTAAGTAAGCCACTCGGCCAACCTCGCTCAAAGATGGTGCCACTGACGGGACGATTGGCATTACCGGCTGCGAAGACAACGACACAGCCTTTCCCCCGACGACCTTGGGTTGCAGCACGGGTAAGGGCTGCCCGTTGGCGTAAGGAGAGGGGGAAGTAAACGGCGGCAGGTCCCCAACTGCACGAGACAACACTTGCACCATTGGCAATACAATAGTCAAACAACTGTTCTATGGTGTCATCATCTAAGTAACCAGTTGTGCGGAGAGGCATCAATGCACAGCCAGGGGCAACGCCAACAATCCCATTGCCATTCTCTTCAGCAACCGCGATTCCCGCGCAAGCAGTTCCATGACTCTCATCCGAAATATCTGGCAGGGGCAAAAAGTCTTGGTCTTTGAAGTCTTTGGGCGCAACAATTTTGCCAGTTCCTTGAAAATCTGGATGGTTCAAGTCAACGGCATCATCAGCAACGGCGACAACAATAGAACGAGTGCCGCGAGTGATGTCCCAGGCTTTTTCAATATCAATGTGAGAATTAGTGGCTAGTGCTGAACCACCGTTGTGGTAGAGATACCACTGTTGAGGATACTGGGAGTCACGGGGGCGGTAGTGGGAGTCTTGGGGAACAACGATGTTGGGTTCAGCGGTTAAGACTTCGGGACGCCCCATTAATCGGTTAGCGATTTTAACGGGATTTTCTGTGGCGTTACTGGTGACTTGGAAGACAAAGGTGTTGGGGATGCCCTCTACAAATTTCACGGATTGTAAGCCGAATTCGGAGGCGATCGCATTAATGACTCCTTCATCCGTTTCTGGAGTAAATTGAATTGTCAACTGGTCAGTTAGGTAAACCAGTGTCTCAGGATTATTCTTGAGTTGGTAAACATGACTGGCATAGGCGACAGCATCACTATTGCGTGCTGCCTGCATTGCCCTGTCCCGTTGCCGGGGGTCAACTCGAAATTCTTTGAGTAGAGTGCGGGGGATTTCTCGTTGTTCTTTGATGGGTAAGGCTTGTGACAATTGTTCAGCAGCGTCAGAAGTTGTGCTAACTGTAAAGCGATCGCTTACCTTCAAAAGTGCTAGTTCCTCGCCTCCTCTTTGTAACAGTACGCCCACATTTTTTTCCGGGACACCCGTTGTGGAGGGGGAATCTTCTGGTGCAGACTCTGGGAGGCTAGTCATAGGTTATACGGCTCCAAACAAACACTATTTTCCATTCTCAAAGGGTGTCTAGGCTAGTAGCCCTGTCAAGGTGTTAGGTCGTAGGTGTTAGGTTTTAGGGGAAAAGCGATCTCTTCAATGTTGGTCAGGAAACTTTTTAGTTTGGGTTTCAGTCTAACCTCGCGAGACTTTGGCACTTTATCTACTGCCACTACTGCAACCGATAGTCTTCTGGCAATGGTAAGATACCGAAGTTTGATACGCTGTTTCTTTATCGATAACCCCAAAATTATTTCATGGTCTCCTCTGGAACTGTCCGTCGCCTAGGCTTTACCTGCCTTGTCTCCTTACCATTCACGGCTGCTTTGGCGCTCCTGCCTCCGGCACAGGCTCAAAATGCTGACCCTGTGCTTCCAGAAGGTGCCGATGAAATGCAGCAAGACTTGACCGATCCCAATGACCTACGACCTTTGACCCAAGATAGCAGCCTTCTAAGTTTACAAGGAGGGCAGCGGTTGATGGCAGAGGCAAGTGGTGCGGTTGATTCACAAAACTATACCTTAGCTGCAACAAAGCTTCAGGAAGCACGTCAAGTCTTCAACCAGTTGTCTAACTTCTACCAACAGCTATCGACCAGTTTTTCGGGAATCGACAACCGGATTTTTGATGCCCAACGTCAAAAAGCCCTGGAAACAGCAGAAATGCGAGATGAAGCAACTTATCAGCTAGCACTGGTGCATCGGGCGCAAAACCAGCCTGAGTTAGCTGTACCGTTGTTAATTCAGATTATTCGTTCTCAGAACCCAACACGCGACCTAGGTAAACGAGCCTACCAGCAGCTATTTGAGTTAGGGTTTGTGGATTCTCCCTATCCTAGACCACGCAATAGCCAGCCTACTTCTTCCTCGCCTGCAACTCCTGGAAGTTAAATTAGACGTAGAAGGTTTAGGAGAAACGGGAGTATCGAATGATTAACCTAGAACAAGTTGAGGCAATGATCAAGGCAGAGCTACCAGATGCTCAGGTGCAGGTTCAAGACCTAACGGGTGGTGGTGACCATCTGCAAGCAATCGTTGTTTCTTCAGCCTTTGAAGGTAAGTCCCTGGTGAAACAGCACCAGCTTGTTTACGGGGCGCTGCAACAAGCGATGGCAACAGAAGCCATTCATGCCCTAGCTCTTAAAACCTATACACCTGCTGCGTGGAATGCGGCGAGTCAGGTTGTTTAAGCCGCAACCTTCAAAAGTACGTTCTCAACCATCGCTAAACTAGAGCTATGGGAAGATACACAAAGGGATTTAACTAAAACGATGACACCAGAACTGAAAGAGCGAATTGACAGCTTAGTAAACCAGAACAAAATTATGGTTTTCATGAAGGGCACAAAGCTGATGCCCCAATGTGGTTTTTCTAATAATGTCGTCCAGATTCTGAATACTCTAGGTATTCCTTTTGAAACAGTGGATATCCTGGCGGATCAGGAACTGCGTCAGGGAATCAAAGAATACTCCAATTGGCCGACCATTCCTCAGGTGTACATTAACGGGGAGTTTGTCGGTGGCTCAGATGTGATGATTGAGCTGTATCAAAACGGTGAATTACAGCAACTAGTTGAAGTAGCCCTGGCTTCCTAAAAAACAACGGCTGAGCGCAGTCCACGACCCAACCAATAAAGCTTGTGTCAGTAATTCTGTCAAAGCAAGTTGTACTTGAAAAAGCCCGCAAGTGTGGGCTTTTTTCATATCTTCTCAACCAACCAAGATGTATGTAGGACTTACGCATTGACTGATTGACCTGATGGGTCGGTGTAATACAAGGTTATTAGCTGAATTCCTTTGACGACTCTATGATGTTTTCCTGACCAGAAGTACCCGATTAATTCTGTTAGAGCTGGGTCGCTATAAGGCTTATCAATGACTGTATCGTCTCCGCTTAATGTGCCGTCTATTAAATCAATATGTTGTTTGATTTCGTCGAACAAGTCTTTGGGTTCATACCTTTCTCGCAACAGAAAGCGGTTGATGCTGTCATGGGAAACATCCCCAAGAATTTCTGATAAGCGATTACAGCCAGCATACTTGGGTTCAGCCAGCAGGAATAAAGTGTAGGTGTCGAGATTGCACTTAGCCGTTGATGGCTTGCTTCGCGTTCTGATGGTCTTTAATCTGTGGGAGACAACAGCAGCATTATCGATCTCAATCGTCCCTGTGACGAAGAGAGATCGCATCCTGAGTCACAAGTTAGTCTCTATTGCATATCATATTCACCTTGTCAATGCGTAAGTCCTACTATTTTTCTTGATTTTGTCAAGATATTTCAGAGAGATACACCGGTAATAATTACCTGCCTTTACTCTGACGATTCTACAAGAGCCACCGCAGTGCGTTCTTTCGTCTACCAGGACTTAAACAAATATCAAGCCCAAATAAAGCCCAAACTAGCTTTATAAGCTAAGAATACGTCACGATTATGATTCAACCACTCAATAAAACGGAAAGACATCGCTGTACGAAATGCATCCATTGCTTCAGGAAAGGTGTTTAAAGGTATTGTTCTCTTCCCTTCGAGGCGTGATAGTTTAACTTCAATAGATGCCACCCACACAGTTTTTGGTTTCTCTAAATTGAGTTGGGTAGGAGTGAAAGCTTCACTAGGCAGTGATTTGGCTAAATTATCTAAACGTATTTCTTCAAAATATCCCCCTTCAGCAGCAATAATTACCTTACGATTTTTAGCAATTCCTCCTATATACTTGAGTTTCCTTTTTTCCAGTTCAAGAAGAAAGGTCGTGTTATTTCTATAACCCGCATCAATCAGTACGATGCCAGGTCGGTATCCTCTCTTCTTACTTCGGTCAATTAAAGCTAATCCTAACTCTGGCTTCTTCTTAAATTCAAATCTTTTTTCCCTTCTGGCAAAGAACTGGCGTGCTGATATAAAAGAATGTCTCTTTATTCAGCTATTATGCGGAGGTTGATTCAGCCAGAATACTATATAGTAGACTTATAGATTAATTAGTATTTTAATGAAACCAAAAGATAAGTTGGCTGTCTCTACTCTTCTCTGAAGGAGTGAAAGCAAATTTTACTTAATTATTATGCAAAATCGATCTTCTGCGTGCATCTATGTTGTCCAGTCTTATGCAAAAACCTATTTTGACAATTTTTTACCAATTCAATCCTTGGGACACTACAATCGGCGGCATTCAAACTGTCATCAGCCTTTTTATCAAGTATGCCCCCAATGATTTTGAGGTAAGGCTTGTTGGGACAGGAAATGGCTGTACTCAACCTAGAGGTACGTGGCAAGAGGCTGAATTTGCCGGGAGGGAAATTCGTTTCTTACCGCTATTGACACTGCAAAACGATAACGTTAGAAGCCGGATTCCTACGACGCTTAAGTATACAGCAGCTCTTTTAGGGCGTTGCTTTGCCTCCGACTTCATGCACTTTCATAGACTAGAGCCAACCCTAGCTGCGCTTCCTTGGTCTGGAGATAAAACGTTGTTTATTCACAACGATATATACAAGCAGATGAAATCGGAAGGGAATCAAAATGCGATTCTCTGGCGACGGTTTCCAGCCGTGTATTTTGCCATGGAACGCCTGCTAGCCAAGCAATTTAGCCAAATTCTTTCCTGCAATACCGAGTCAGTGAAGCTCTATCAGCAGCGTTATCCTGCGCTCGCAGATCGTGTTTCCTACATTAGAAACATCGTTGACAACGAGATTTTCTATCCCTTGGCTTTAGAGGAACGAGCTATGGGAAGATGCCAGCTTGCAAAGCGGCTGGGTCTTAAAGAGGAAACAAATTTTGTCCTGTTTGCCGGTCGCCTGCATCCCCAAAAAGATCCTATCCTACTAGTACGTTCTATCGCTGCTTTGAACGAGCCAAATATTCACCTTCTTATAGCAGGCGCTGGGGAATTGGAAGGTGAAGTGTGTTCTGAGATTGCTCAGATTGGATTGTCTAAACAGGTGACAATGCTTGGACCAGTCCACCAAGCACAACTTGCCGAGTTGCACCAGATTTGTAGTGCCTTTGTCCTGACTAGTGCTTACGAAGGTCTCCCCTTAGTTGCTCTTGAGGCGCTGGCTTGTGGGACTCCAGTAGTGACAACTCGATGTGGTGAAACGCCAAATTTGCTTTCGGATCGCACTGGGGTGGTTTGTGAAGAACGTGCTCCAGTTGCGATCGCAGATGCCTTACGCAAGGTGTTGCTACATCCAGAAAATTATCCCATGCAGGCTTGTGTACAAACGGCTCAGCCTTATAGCGCCTGCACTGTCGTAAGTGATGTTTACAAGGATATGCGGCACCGCTGGGAGCAACGCACTCTTTCAGTTGTTCCCTCCTGAATGTAAGCTTTTCCACATTTAACTTGCATATTTAGACGCTGAACTCCAGTTAAGGCTTGAATCTAGCCAGAAATCTAAATATGAAATAGGCTATCTACCCTTTTGAAAAAAGCGAAGTAATTGCTATGAAGATTGCTGTCATTGGTTCCAAAGGCTTACCCCCAAATCAAGGTGGTATCGAGCATTACTGTGCAGAACTGTATCCTCGTATGGTTGCACAGGGTCACTCTGTGGATCTGTTTGCCCGCTCCTCTTACACCGCTCATTCCTGGTTGCACCAGGAGGACTTTCAGGGTGTTCAAGTCATCACCTTACCCAGTTTCAAGTTGCGAGGGGCAGATGCTATGATTACCTCCGCACTTGGAGCGATCGCTACTATAGGAACGCAATACGATGTCATTCATTTCCATGCTTTAGGTCCATCTCTGTTTACCTCAATCTCTAAAATTGCCTCCTCTGCAAAGGTGGTCGTCACTTGTCAAGGATTGGACTGGCAACGCGCCAAGTGGGGCAATTTTTCCAGCCGCCTAATTCATACAGGAGAGAAAGCTGCTGTACGCTTTGCCGACGAAATCATCGTGGTGTCGGAGGAACTCCGCTCTTATTTCTCAAAAACTTATGACAGGAAAAGCGTTTACATTCCCAATGCTCCAGCTAGCTTTGCTGAGTCAGACCCCAATTTTTCCTATGGCAAAAAGCTAGGTCTGGAGCAAGGGCGTTACATTCTTTATGTGGGCAGACTTGTACCGGAAAAGCGTCCCGACTTGCTAATCGATGCTTTCTGTAAGCTTAAACCAGAGGGATGGAAGCTCGTTTTTGCTGGTGGTGTTAGTGATACTAAGTCATTTGCCGGACAGCTATTAGAAAAGATTGCTAATAATCGAGACGTGGTATTTGCAGGCGAACTCTGGGGATCGCGTTTGGCGGAGATCGTGCGGGGAGCAGGGTTATTTGTTCTGCCGTCTGATTTAGAGGGATTACCCCTAGCGATGTTGGAGGCAATGCAGGAAGGTGTTCCGGTAGTGGGGAGCAACATTCCACCGCATCAGCAATTGCTTGGTAGTGATCGGGGAATGCTCTTTGAGGCTGGAAATTTAGACTCGTGCATTCGTACCCTAGACTGGGCAATCCGTCATCCTGAGGCACGAGCGACAATGGCTAAGAACGCACAACGGTACGTGCAGCTCAACTATTCTTGGACTCGGATTACCGAGGAAACCCTGAGCCTCTATGAATCAGTTGGTAGCTTAGATAGTGGTTTAGTGGTCAGTGAAAACAACTGCTAGAGTTGAAAATGCTATTTTTGCCACTCCAGCTCATCATCAAAATCAACGGAGTTGGTTACTGGGTAGAACAATCTTGCAGTGAGCAAAGGTAGGTATGTTACAAGTATCTACCTCTATCTAAAAGAACTCGATACGTTTTGACTTGTGTGATTGCTTCGGGTATTGCCTCAAATAAGAAATTGCATCACTGTTGTGCTTCAAGGCTTTCCGTGAAAAGTCAAAAAGGAAGTTAAAGCTTCCTGTCTTCATTACTGACCACTTTATTACCAGTTCTCCTATTTCTATGCTTCAGCTAATTTCCCGATCCTCCAGACTTGACGTTGACAACACTCCTGTTGTCCTGTTACCTGTTCACCTAACTCTTGTCACATCGATTATTTTCAAAGAAAACTGTACACAGCTTCTAGAAAGAAATGTTTTGTCTAAAATCATGATTCTTGATTTTCGGCAGAATACCTTCATTGACGGTAGTGGAGTTGGAACTCTAGTTACGTTATACAAAGCCGTTAGAAGCCAGGGGATTGACTTAATACTTAGAAATGTTACTCCACAAGCAATGATTGTATTAGAGCTGAGTCAGCTAGACAAGATTTTTACAATAGAGCGCTCAGATAAATATGCAACAGCTACTAGTAATTAGTCATAAAATCAGTTATTAATGGCTTATCCTTTTATAGGTTCTTTGAAAAGTCAAAAAGGGAGTTAACGCTTCCCGTCGTCTTTACCATCTCATCATTTAAACCATTAGGGTTGCCCTCTCTAAAAATAGTGATACTGCTTGGAATTTTCCAGCCATACAGCCAAAAAAAGAAAAAGCAAGGTTTGACATATGTCACATTCTAATCCAACTATTTTAGTGGTTGGAGGAGCCGGCTACATTGGTTCTAATGTAGTACTCACTCTAAAAAACGCTGGTTATGATGTAGTTATTTTAGATAACTTAGTTTATGGGCATAAAGACCTTGTAGAAAAAGTTTTACAGATCGAACTAGTTATTGGTGATATGACAGATCGGGGTCTGCTTGATCGCATTTTTGCGACCCATGATATTGCAGCGGTTATGCATTTTGCTGCTTACGCCTATGTTGGTGAGTCTTTCGAGCAACCAGCAAAGTATTACAGCAATAATGTCATGGGTAGCTTGGTACTTTTTGAGGCAATGCTTGCCGCATCTGTCACAAAAATAGTTTTCTCTTCTACCTGTGCGACCTACGGTATACCAACAACTGTGCCAGTGACAGAGGAGCATCCTCAAAACCCCATTAATCCTTATGGGGCTAGTAAGTTGATGGTAGAACGGATTTTATCCGATTTCGATCAGGCTTATGACTTCAAGTCTGTTTGTTTTCGCTATTTCAATGCCGCTGGCGCTGACCCTAATGGGTTACTTGGCGAAGACCACACACCGGAGACTCACTTAATTCCTTTGGTACTACTAGCAGCTTTAGGTCAGCGAGAATCCATTTCAATTTTTGGTACTGATTATCCTACACCTGATGGCAGTTGTATTCGGGATTATATTCACGTTGCAGATTTGGCACAAGCCCATCTTTTAGGGCTGGAATACTTACTCAAAGGCGGGAATTCGGACGTATTTAATTTGGGTAATGGGAATGGATTTTCTGTGCGAGAAGTGATTGAAACAGCTCGCAGGGTTACAGGAAAAGATATTAAAGTTATTGAGCGCGATCGCCGCCCTGGTGACCCACCGTGTCTAGTGGGTAGCGGTGAAAAAGCAACAAAAATTCTCGGTTGGAATCCTCAATATTCATGCTTGGAAGATATCCTCTTTCATGCTTGGCAGTGGCATCAGCACCGTCTTGGTTTTACTCAAAGTACAACTATGCCGCCTGCCTTAATGACTTAATTCAGAATTGCTCTTTCACTTTAGAGATATGCACAAGCGAGTTAAGACCAAAATACAGATTTGTTACTGTGATCACTTTTTTCATCCTGCCTTGCTTACCGTATATGATTAGCACTTCTGACAAAGAATTTTAAAATTTTAATTATTATTGTTACCTTCTATTGTTGGAATTGAATAATCATGTCAGAGTCTCGCTCTATGCCGATTGCTTCAGCTACAAACGGCTCTACCTCATCTCCCAGCTTTGTCCCAAAGTCAAAGGCTACAAAAGGCTGGAAATTTTATTTACCCTTATGGTTGCTTCTTAACACTGCTGCTTGGTTACCAGCGTTGCTCTATTTAAAAATGGTGCCAGCAGTCTACACCAGTAAATGGACGATTGCTATCAATGCATCTAAATCCTCAACAAACGTAAGTTTACCAGGTATTGGAGAAGCATCTTCTTCTAGTGATTCCCCGTTCAGTAGCCATCTTGCTGATCCACGAGAAACATACAGATTCTTGCTAGAAACAGAGGAGGTTTTAGCAGAGGCAGCTCGGCAAATGAATATGTCAGTGCAAGAGTTTGGGAAATCACGAACTAAGATTTTGGATAACTCCACGCTAATGAAGTTTGAAATTAAGGGCAGCACAGCTAAAATAGCTCAACAAAAGGCATTTGCCCTACACACTGCCTTGGAAAGAAGAATTGAGCAACTCAAGAATGAGGAGATGGAACAGCAAAACCGCAAGGTAGAAGCATCACTCATCCCAATGCAGCAGAAGTTGCAAGATTCTCAGAAGCGCCTCTATGCTTACAAAGCTGGTTCTCCTTTGATCTCTGTTGAACAACTTCAGAATTTATCTTCCAAGTTGGAAGATTTGCGCCAAAAGCGTGCCGAAGCAGTTGTCCAACTTCGACAGGAGGGTTCCAAAGCTAGACAGTTGTCCGATGATTTGAGTTTGTCCCCTCAACAAGCGGCAGACGCTTTGACTTTGCGCTCAGATCGCTTATTCCAGGACTATCTAGCAGGCTACAGCAAAGTAAGATCAGAACTCATCAGTACCAATAGTCGGTTTACAGCATCTCATCCATCTCTACAGAGTAAACAACTGGAAGAAGAAATGGCGTTGGCGGCATTGATGGAACAAAGCCAGAAGCTGTTGGGGCGACCGATGTCTCAGGAGCTATTGGAATACTTAACTTTAGCGGGAAGTAGCTCATCAAACGTATCAGCGGAACGAGCCAATTTGGTTCAAAACCTAGTTTCGCTTCAAGCTGAACAACAAGGAATAGAATCCAAAACTCAAGAATTAGATAAACAGATTGCTCAACTTGAAGCAAGGCTTTATCGTCTATCTCAAGAAGAGTCAAAACTTGATCCTCTTGAACGAGATGTCAAAATTGCCGAGGCTATTTTTTCTTCTAATGTGACCCGAATAGATTTAGATAAAGCGAATCTTTCTAGCGTGTATCCGCCGATGTCAATTCTTACTAAGCCCGATTTGCCCAAAAAACCTTCGGAACCCAAAGCCAAAGTTGCTTTCCTGGGTTCGGCACTTGGGTCTTTGTTGATGACAGCCGGAATACTAGCACTAGGCTGGCGCGATCAAAAGAGGCAAAAGCTTAAAGAAAACCCTTTAGCGCAGCATACTCGTATAAACAATTCAAGTTCAGGTTCACACCGTGGGTAGTGCTTTGATCAAACCTCAAAATCTCCCCGAAAGATTAATCTGGTATTACATCATTTGGATGTATGCTGCCTACTATTTAGGCTTACAGTTCTTGATTACACCCTTACTAGGTTGGTTCCTTTCGTTTTACTTAATTAAAAAATGGTGGGATCAGACCGATAAAACGCCTGAAAGTGAAAGAATTGTAATTTCCTCATCTGCTTGGATTTGGATAATTGCGATGATCACGATTGAAGTAACTATCATCATCAACCATATAAATTTTGACTTAGGGTTGGCTCAGATTATCAGAACTTCAATTGGTTGGTCTAGACAATGGGCGTTAATTGCACTTTTTCCTTTAGCCGGACATTTAAATATTCGCCCTCAAATTATTTACCGAGCGGTTTGCATTCTTGCCGCACAATCTTTAGTTGTTGTTGTAATTGATAATTTAGCGGGTTTGATTCACCTGCCTGTTCTTTCCTTCGTTTCACCGCTAAAGTTTTTAGGTGGAGGCTCTGCTTTATGGACTGCAACGTTTTTTAGTAACTACCTAACCCAGCGGGAAGATTTCAAACTATTTGCTGGATGGCCAACTATCTTAGGTATGACTTCAGTAATTTATTTTTATTTTGCTTGCCAAGAAACTGAACCAAAATGGCGAAAAATTGGTATGTTTACTTACGTTTTTTTGATTTTTGCATCCCAAACTAGAACGGCTATACTATCGCTACTATTTATTTTTATATTCTTGCAGCTTTTAAAGAATTGGTTTCGTGCTCAAGCACTTTTTATGGCTGGGTTTGCAACTTCTATATTAGGAATATTTTTACCTAAAATAATTGATGTTTTACAGCCAGTCAAAAATTTTCTTGATCACTACCGTGGTAAAGACTCTGCTGAGTCTGGGAAGCTACGAGGCTATATCAATCGTATGACACTAGCACGTTGGCAAAGCGAATCTCCCATTTGGGGGCATGGGGTTATAGAAGAATTTGGTCAGGGTCCGCGTATCACATATGGTGTCCCTTTAGGAACACACAGTACATGGTTTGCAATTTTATATCTTCATGGAATTGTTGGGTTTCTAGCCTTAGCCATAGCCTTTATATGGGGCTTCTTCGATTTGTTAATCAAGTCTAAAAGTTCTAAAATCGCTGAGGTTGGTTTGGCTATACTCCTTGTATTTATCATATTTGGATTCACTGAACCTTTACACACTTGGTCTTATGTCTATTGGCCTGCTTTATTGGTGTTAGGTATTTCCTTTAAGCAAAACATACCACCATCTATTGCGACTAATTAACGGTGTAGAGCATTAAAAAGAAATTGAATAATAGCAATATATCAAATGGAATCGATGATAACCAATAAACCACCAGGGAAAAATTCAAGACTAATTGGCATTGACTTATTGAGAGGCATTGCAGCTTACGCTGTTGTTGTCATTCACACCGGTAAGAATAAAAATGGATGGCAAATAAATATATAATTGTCCTTAAGATTTCTGCCCTTAAAGTTTTAGAGACTTAATATTTATTATGCCAAAAATCTCTGTTATTGTCCCAGCCTATAATGCTATGAATTATCTACCTGAAACCCTGGGAAGTGTTCTTAGCCAAAACTATGATGCTTTTGAAGTGATAGTTGTAAATGATGGCAGTTCAGACGAAACGGAGCAATGGGTTTCTCAGATAAAAGACCCGCGAGTTAAACTGATTTCTCAAGCAAATCAAGGTTTGGCAGGAGCACGCAATACAGGAATCGCTCATGCTCAAGGGGAGTATATAACCTTCCTAGATGCTGATGACCTTTGGGAGCCAACCAAGCTAGAGAAACAGGTGTGTGTTCTGGAAGAAAATCCAGAAATTGCTCTGGTATACACCTGGGTTTCCTTCATTGATGAGGCAGGAAAACATACAGGCAGAGTATTCAAGAATGAGGCAGAGGGCGATGTTTGGAAAAAGTTGAGTGAACACAACATTGTCGAGTGTGGCAGCGTAGCAATGGTTCGTCGCTCCTGCTTTGAGGCGGTTGGACTGTTTGATCGAAATTTAGGCTCTTCTGTAGAAGATTGGGATATGTGGCTCCGTATAGCCTCTAAGTATCACTTTAAGGTGGTGAAGGAACCTTTAGTTTACTATCGCCAACGCTCAACTAGTGAATCTAGAAATTGTGAAGCGATGGCACGAAGTTTTCAGTTGGTTATTGAAAAAGCTTTTGCCAGTGCACCACTAGAGCTACAGTACTTGAAGAACCGGAGTTATGGTCAAGCAAATCGCTGTTTAGCTTGGAAAGCATTACAAAGTAGCCAGAGAGACTACAACAAGGCACTTTATTTTCGCCAGCAAGCCATTGCCTACTACCCTCAATTACGCTTCAGGTGGGATGTCATCCGCTTGAGTATAGCGCTCGCTGCGATTCAAGGAATTGGGCCTGATATTTACAGCAAATTGCTGGAACTGGCTTACTCTTTGCGTCGCTTCGCCCTAAGTGTTGGGCGATGAAACTTTATCGAATCGGAAGTTTACCACTAAACAGGTTAGACTATGCCTCAAGTTTCTGTGATTATCCCAGCCTACAATGCTGAACGCACCATTAAGCAAACAATAGAATCCGTTCAGCAACAAACTTTCCAAGATTTTGAGTTAATTGTCATTAATGACGGCTCGAAAGACAGGACAGTAGAACTCGTTCAGAGTATCAAAGATGATCGTTTGAAATTTTTCTCGTATGAGAATGGTGGACTTCCAGTAGCTCGGAATCGCGGTATCTCTCACGCAACTGGAGAGTTTATTGCTTTTCTTGATGCTGATGATTTATGGACACCCGATAAGCTGGAACTACAACTGACAGCACTCGAGCAGCATCCAGAGGCAGGAGTTGCCTATAGCTGGACTTCTTTTATGGATGTGAACGACCAAGGAGAAGCTGTATCCTTTCTGCCATCTCCCCAATATTCGTTTGAAGGTAATGTTTATGAAAAGTTGTTAGTCAGTGATTTTATTCACAGTGGCTCTAATACTTTGATTCGTAGGCAAGCGATCGCTTCTGCGGGAGAGTTCGATCCTACACTTAAATCCTGCGAAGACTGGGACTATTGGCTGCGCTTAGCGACTCGTTGGCATTTCGTCGTCGTGCCTAAGCACCAAATCTTTTATCGTCGAACTCCAGGAGCAATGTCATCGAAAGTTGAGGTGATGAAGGAAGCTGCCCTGATCGCGATGGAAAAGGCTTACAAAGCAGCTCCACCAGAGCTGCAATATCTCAAAAGCTATACTTTGAATAGCTTTCACAAATATTGTGCAGGTCAATATTTAGAACATTGCACTGATATGAGTGACGTGAGAAAAGCTCAGGAACACTTATGGTCAGCAATTCGCCTACAGCCAAAAACGTTACTCGATAAAGCAACTCAAAAATTAGTGATCAAGTTTTTGCTGAAACGAGTATTTTCCCCGAAGATTGTTAGTTATTTCTTCCATTGGATCAGAAAGCCTCTTGGTATACCTGCTCCAAGACTCCAACCCTGAAAAAGCGATTGCCCTTAGACAAAACCATAGGGATGTATAGGAGTAGCTAATTTTGAGTAACCAATCAGAGCCAACGATCGCACTACTACACTGTTACGACTTAATTGATGACTTTTTAGATAGCATCAATATCTCCTTCGAGACATTCTGTAAGGAGTTTGTCGGGAGCTGGATGTTTGGCTACATCAATGCCCTCAAACAAGTTGGTGTACGGACGGTACTGTTTTGTATTTCCGCTCGTGTCGATCGACCATCGCGTTTTACTCATGTGCCAACTGGTGCTTCGATTTGCGTGCTGCCTCCTTCTAAGATTTATCATGCCTATCGCGCTGTGCGGCGCAAGTCACTGAAAGCTTATGGGGCAAGTGAGGCTCAATCTTTTAAGAATATCCAGGATGACAGTACCCTCCGCCGTTCTCTGCTTACACCCGTTAAGGATTTGGCTAAGAGTGTCGGAACTTATCTATCCACGCCACTAGGGTTGTTAGCCAGTGAACTCAGACAGGAAAATTGTCAGGCTATCTTGTGTCAGGAGTACGAGTATGCCCGCTTTGATAGTTGTGTACTTCTGGGAAAGTTAATGCGTCTGCCAGTGTTTGCAACGTTTCAGGGAGGCGATCGCACCCAAAGCTGGCTCGAAGCACTTCCGCGACAGCTAGCGTTTCGTAGCTGCACGGGTGCGATTGTTGCTACGCAAACTGAGATTGAGCGAATCCAAACTCGTTACGGGATACCCTTTAGCAAGATAGCCCGTATTTTCAACCCAGTAGATGTGGTAGCTTGGCAGGCAAGCGATCGCATTGAGGCACGAGCCGCGCTAGATATTCCCCTGGATGCCAAAGTGGTTGCGTGGCATGGACGAGTTGAGATAGAGCGTAAAGGACTAGATATTTTATTGAATGCTTGGCAGCAAATCTGCAAGGAGCGTCCTGATCAAGAGCTGCGGCTACTACTAGTGGGAACGGGAAGCGATGCCGAGCGATTGCGCCAGAGCATTGACGAGATGCAGCTAAAGGGCGTGCTATGGCTTAACGAATTTGTAAGTAATCGCACTGTAATTCAGCGATACCTCTCAGCCGCCAATGTTTACACTCTCCCGTCCCGACAAGAAGGCTTTCCCGTAGCGCCAATTGAGGCGATGTCCTGTGGTTTGCCTGTAGTAGCGGCTGATGCTCCTGGTGTACCTGACATTCTTGAAGGGGGCGAGGTTTCCGGCGGACTAGTTGTGCCACGAGGAGATGCAACAACACTAGCGCTAGCGCTAGGTCGTGTTTTGGATGATGAAGCTTGGGGACGTGAGTTGGGCAAGCGTGCTCGATGTCGAGTAGAGAGTTGCTTTGCGGCTAAGACTGTTGGCAAACAACTGCGTGATGTTCTGCTGACCCATAGCTTGCAGAACAAAGATGTAATTGCACTATAGCCGTATCCTGATGCTAATCAATAAGCTCAAGCAAATATCATCTGGTCAGTTTATTCGCAATGTTGGCTGGTTGGGAGGAGCAGAGCTAACGAATCGTGTCTTTCGTCTGGCAACGACAGTGGTTCTGGCTCGTATGTTCAGCCCCCAAGATTACGGACTAATGGCGGTGGTTTATACCACTTATGATTTTGCTACTGTTTTCACCCTTAAAGGTGGTATCGGGGCTAAGATTATTCAGGCTGACGAAAAGGATGTCAAAACTATATGTGATACATCCTACTGGCTGAATTGGATTCTGTGCGGGTCAATTTTTATTATCCTGTGTATTACTGCCTTCCCCATTGCACAATTTTATGGTAATAATCAGCTCATTTTGCCCCTCTGCACAATTGCATCAGTCTACTTGATGTTTCCTTTGTTCATGGTTAATTCAGCCATAATTGAACGAGAGAATCGGCTCAAAATTACGGCATTGTGCAATGCTACACAGTCATTATTAAGCAATACTATCATTGTCATTCTAGCTCTTATAGGTATGGGAATTTGGGCTATAGTTTGGGCTATGGTTCTGACAACTCCCGTATGGATTGTGATCTCTTGGATGAATTCTAAGTGGAGACCTCCTAAATCTTTTAATCTAGAGCGAGCGCGAGACATTATTAGCTTTGGTGGTAACCTGCTTGGCGTTGAACTATTAACTAAACTTAGATCTAACCTGGATTACCTACTAATTGGTAAATTTATTGGTATTGAAGCTCTAGGAGTCTACTATTTCGCATTTAATGCTGGATTAGGA
The DNA here is from genome assembly GCF_059505465.1 of Symplocastrum torsivum. NCBI lineage: Bacteria > Bacillati > Cyanobacteriota > Cyanophyceae > Oscillatoriales > Microcoleaceae > Symplocastrum > Symplocastrum torsivum. The sequence goes on from NZ_JCACKQ010000038.1 coordinate 55,710, forward strand.
ATTAGTCTGAATGTTATTAATGCATTTACTTCTGCTGTATTCCCTTATTTTTGTGAAGTAAGAGAAAATCTGGGTGAATTGAAGATAAGATATCTGAGTACTCTTAAAAAAACTTACACAATTGTTGCTCCAATTATCCTTATACAATCAAGCTTGGCTCCTTTTTATGTTCCAATCATTTTTGGTCAACAATGGGTATCAGCAATTCCAATTCTGATAATTATCTGCTTATCAGCTCTGATGTTTCCTCTGATAGTGAATACGTATCAGCTTCTCAATGCTTTGGGTAAAACGAATATTACCCTTTACTGCAACCTAATTTACACTGGAATATTTGCAGCTTGCTTACTTGTAAGTGTGCATTCGGGAATTTTAGCAGTTGCCATAACAGTATTCATCTGTCAGGCATTGATTCTACCTCTCTTCAGTGTAGGAACTGTTAGATATTTACAATTAAAGTTTGCATTTTAAAATTTAAAAATCCATAGCGGTTATTACACCATTGAGGGAAATTGACTCCCTTTGCTATCAAATTTTCTAGCTGTAAAAAGCTATCTTACTTGTTCGATAAACGTTATTTTCCCAAGGAAAGCATATAGATTCATGAAAACTCTTGTGGCCGGTTGGTTCAGTTTTGAAGGATGTAATGTTACGGCTGGCGATCTAATGGCACGAGACGTTGCCTGTGAATGGCTGGACAGTTTTGGTTATACGTATGATGTTGCTATTGCTCCTCCGTTAGTTGGCGGTGTTGATTGGCGTTCGGTCGATCCCAATACTTATTCACAAGTTGTGTTTGTCTGTGGCCCTTTTCCTCTGAAGAGACACTCTGTTGAATTTGTGCAACGCTTTAGTAATTGTCGTCTCATCGGTCTTGACTTATCAATGACCGAGCCGCTTACAGTTTGGAATCCCTTCGATGTACTTATAGAAAGAGACAGTTCCGCTGCTTCACACCCAGATATTTCTTTTGTTTGCCATCAAGCGAAGGTGCCTGTTGTGGGTATTATCCTAGTTCATCCACAACACGAATATGGCGACAAAGGCAAGCATCAAGTTGCAAATGATGCTGTTAACCGACTCATTGCCTCGCGGGAAATGGTAGCAGTGCCCATCGATACAGGTTTAGATCCAAACACCACAAATCTTCGCACCGCAGTCGAGGTCGAATCGCTAATTGCCCGTATGGATCTCGTGGTGACTACACGCTTGCACGGTACTGTGTTAGCCCTCAAAAACGGCGTTCCTACCATCTCAATAGATGCAATTTCTGGAGGGGCTAAGGTTGTGCGTCAGGCCGAAAAGATTGGTTGGTCTATGGTGTTTTCTGTGGATAGTCTTTCCGACGAAATGTTGGAAAAAGCCTTTGAGTACTGTCTAACAGAGGAAGCCAGAAAAAAAGCCAAAGAATGCCGCGAACAAGCTATTAAGGAACTCGAACAAGTACGTAATGAATTTATCTCAGCGCTGAATTTGCCTAGTTCCTCAAGTGCGAGAGTGTTGTCTGAGGAAGCGCTCAATAAATATAACTACTTTTCTAACAGATGGTTCAAGCGATGGGAGCAACTAAGCGTTTTACGGTATCAAATAACAGACAACCTAAAATTGCTTTTTAAGCAGTTTTTTAGAGCCTAAGCTCATATTGGTTTTAAGTACTCCCAATAGAGTAATTCTAGCAAGAATATTGCTAAGTAACAGAGAGGTAGTAAGCATCAAAAACCCAATAAATTGGTAGCTACGTTCTTTGAGTACTCCAGACATAAATAACCAGCGTTTTCGGTCAAGCTGTTAGTCAGTTTTATGACTTCAGGACATTGAGTTTATCTGTTATGCCAACTATATCGGTTGTAATTCCTGCTTATAACGCTGAGCGTACTGTTTTAAAAACAGTTGAATCAGTTCAAAAACAAACTTTCTCAGATATTGAAATAATTATAATTAATGATGGTTCTACAGACCGAACTCTAGAGCTACTTCAAAGTATCACAGACCAACGACTGAAGATTGTCTATTATAAAAATGGAGGTTTGCCTGTAGCTCGCAATCGCGGCATATCTCATGCTAACGGAGAGTTTATTTCCTTTATTGATGCTGATGATCTGTGGACACCGGATAAGTTAGAATTGCAACTTGCAGCTTTGCAGCAGCATCCAGACGCAGGAGTTGCTTACAGTTGGACTTCTTATTTTATAGATGGGCAAGAAGAATCTATATCTCCTTATCACCCCGTATTTTTTGAAGGCAATGTTTACGATAAGTTGCTAGTCAATAATATTGTTGGTAACGGCTCTAATATTCTAGTTCGTAGGAAAGCGATCGAGTCAGTAGGAGAGTTTGAGCCTACACTGAAATCCTGCGAAGATTGGGACTTTTATATACGGCTAGCAGCTAAGTGGCATTTTGTTGTCGTGCCTAAGCACCAAATTCTCTATCGTCAATCTTCTAAAGCCATGACATCCAAAGTTGAGGTTATGGAGAAAGAAGCACTGAGAGTGGTTGAAAGGGCATACCAAGCAGCTCCACCAGAATATCAATTTCTGAAAAACCAGAGCTTAGCTTGGGTTTACGAGTATTGTACACAACAATACTTAAAACACAGTATCGGCATGAGTGGGGTTCATCAGGCTAGTCAAAAATTATGGCAAGCCATTCGTCTACATCCGCCGATTTTACTAGGAGATTATGCTCAAAGTCTTATGAGGTGGTTGATTAAAAAGTGGATATTCATGCAATTAGAAACCTGTCGGAGAGAAGCCCGTATAAGCAGAGCAACTGGAAAGTAGATTTGGGGTGGAATCAAAAAAGCCAAGATTAGTTGCTGAGGAGAATCTTTTATAAAGGCGATGAGAATCAAAAAATTTCCTATTCTTCTCTCAATTGTCGTCGTACTACTGTGCTGTTTCAGTCCTAAAGTAGATGCCTATTATCAAAGGACAATCAATTCCATCACAACGATTATTTCTGATATGACCGCTCCGCATGAGGGAATGCCACATGGTGTTCCAACAAGCTATAACTGGGCATCCAAGCCTCGTGTCGGTTGGGGAAATAACCCACAGGGGTTCCAAGCCATGACGGCATGGGGACAACTGTATGAAGCTGCCACCGGAAATCCTGCTACCAACACCCGAGTTCAAATCAAAAATATTAGGGCGTACATGCTCAGCAATCGGAATGGGCAATGGTATCTTCTGCAAAGCTCGACAAGGGTTGAGGGAGCTGCATATCAAGAGGATTATGCTGGTGATGTTAATAAGGTCGCAGATATCCGATACGAACCGGATGGTAGCGTATCGGTTAAGCCAGGTCAGGGATACAACTACCACTTCTGGCCTCCAGGTCGAGCGTCGATTGATCCCAACGATGTGGCTGGCATATTTACCACTGTGCAAGCAAGGCTGGTAATTGACAATCCAAAGCAAGCAAACGATAGAGCTAAGGCTCGTTATGTACTGAGTATGGGCGGCGATTACTGGCTAAACTTGACCGCTAACTGGGACAATTGGAAGACCAACGGCGATATAGGCATTGGTAAATTTAAGTACGTTTCAGCTAAGTGGTGGGCTTTCAATATGACTACTCTTTCATCAGCTCAGATTCTTCAAAACCCACCTCCTCTTGAGTAGCAAAATTAGCGATTCCTGGTCTTGGCTATATAGGGCTTGCTGCACAAAGCCGAAACCCTTAGCCATCAATAGTTTAAG
>NZ_JCACKQ010000039.1:0-58866 GCF_059505465.1 Symplocastrum torsivum
TAAATAACTAATTAATCCATCGGTTGTTTTCCTCTGACTTATTCAGCAAGCCCTAGGTAGCTAAGGCTCGCTGTAAACGAGCGGCACTTTCGAGTTGTAATTGTTCCACCCGACAACCACTCTTAAGCACATAGTGGTAGCGCTCAATCAGCCAGCGATAACTATACCAACGCAGATATTGCACAACATCGGCAGCATCTGCGATCGCTAAGGTGGTCAACAGCAACCAATGGATTGGCTCAACTCCTGTCGGTGGATTTTCTTCCTGAGCTAAAATCACTTGCTCAGTTACCAGTAGTGCCGTTAACCAGCGTTGACTCTCCTTGTCTTGGATGGGGCGCTTGTGGCGAGTGTGTTTCTTGCCCAACTGGGCTAGGTCTCTCACCCAAACTTCTTGGTGTAGTACCCCTAGTGGCACCTGCTGTGTACTGACGCACACTACTGAGTGCATCTTCAGTCCTCGTGTGATTGGGTTAGCCTCCATCTGCGGTTTCATCGGCTCTTCCCCTCAGACCTGCACGATGCATCCCTTGTCAGCTAAGCCTTCCATCTTTTGTTAAGAAAGATGCGATTAATGCATAGCTTTTTAAGGGGGTTAGGGGGGTCGATGTGTAGCACAAATACATCCCTCAAACTGATTGACCACTAAATCTCATTCAACCAATTGATCATCGCCTCTTCTTCTTCAAAATCAAACAACCTCTGTGCCAACTCTTCCACCCGTTCAATTGGTAAACGGCGAACCTGCTTTTCTACATCAAGAGAAACAGTTCCAAAACGGTGATTGATTTGGCTCAACACAATTCTTTCAACTCCCTGCCGCAATCCCCTTTGCTCTAGCCAACTCCTCAAATCCGTTTCACTGGCTAACTTAAATAACGCCTCACCTAATAACTCAATTTCCACAATTGACAACCTGCGGATTTCCTCCTCTACAGATTGCGAAATTCCTCGAAAACGGTCATTGAGCTGGTACAAAACCAAAGCCGCTTCTCTTGCTAATGCCTGCTGAAATCCTTGCTCAAATCCCTCCTGTAGCCCCTGTTGCAAACCCCGTTCAATTCCCTTCTCCATCCAACTGGTAACAATCTCCATAACTCGCGCCTCTTCCTCCTCAGATAACCCCATTCTATTCAGTTCAGCTTCAAAGGCGACTTCCTCTGCTTCATTCAATCGCAAGTAAGTATCAACAAACCCCGAAATTAACTGCATTTTTGCTGAATTTAACTGTAACGTAGCTAGCAAACGCAAACATTCTGCCTTCACCTTGGGTCTATCTTCTGGCTGAATTTTCATCTTCGCCATCAACGCCGCCGCTACAGGATTTTGCGAAGAGAGAAAATCCCGCCAATTCAAACAATTGAGCTGAATCGCTACATAACTGAAATCCAACACCTTCCGGTCAGGAAACTCAACTTGATAGCGGTTGGGTTCCAGTCGTTGTGGAGTATCAAAAGAAAAAATAACTACTGGATAAATCGGCAAGCTATACTTCTCGTCTAAACGAGCAAAGTAATGAAACATCCGCCGTTCAAAGCCAGCTTGGGAATAAGATTGATTTTCGAGATGAATTAAAAAGCAAGTCTCTTGACCGCGAAACCGCACTTGTGCCAACAAATCGACTTCTCGACGCTCTCCAGACGTAATATTTGTGAAAATTTCCTGATTTAAGAAAGAAATCGAGTCTCTTTCAATATAGCCAGCAACATCGGGCAGAAATAGCTCGATAAATTCACTAAAAAATATCGAGAGTAATTCCTTAAATAAGCGATCGTGGTCAATCATTTTCCAGATTTTACACCAAATTCCCTCACTTATCCTTCAGCCCATACTTTGCATCTGAGAGTTTCTTGAAATATTTAGGTTCAATTGAATTTTTGCGATTCACTCCCTCACATCGTCGTTCAATTGCTCCACGAACAATTGCTGTTGGCTCCTTCGCATTGAAGGTATACAAGTTCTTATCGAGGATAGCCTGCGTAATATCAGAGATAGTCATTGGCTGCTTAGCTGCTTGCAATACCTCAATCACCGCTTGAGCAACTGTTTGTTTCTCCATGAATTCCTTCACTAACTAACCAAGTGCAAACACTGCGCTTTATTGCCCAAAGGAAACCTCCAGACACTAGCACACTCAAAATTTATCAAATAACAATAGCTGAATACTCCCATCAGGCAAAATTTCAGGCAACCACTCATCCCCTCTCGGTTCAGTCCCGTCCCACTTTTCCGGGTAAGTTTTAGCAGCAATCAACTCTTCAATCCGGGCCAGTTCTTCATCATTAATCAAGCTAATAGTAGGACGATTCTCTCTTCTAGCTGCCTGATTCACTTCCTCCTGAATTGCTAGTACCTGCTCTAGCATCCAGCGCCGAGACTCCAGCGTGATTGGTCCCAACCGATTTTGCTTAGCAGCGAGAGAGCCATCTTTCTTAACTTCTCCATGTTTCCGGTGACGGTATTGCGGCTTTTTAATTTCCCGGTACAGAGGGCGCAACTTACGCAGTGGAGCTAGGTATGCCCACTGCGGCTCACTAATTACAGCCTCCAATGCTCGATCTTCTTGTACCAAAGGACACCCAATGCAGCCAGTTCTCAAGCTCAGTGGCTCCTCCGACTCAGTTCCTTCATTCGTCATCCCATACACAGCCGCAATCTCCTCTGTTGGGAAACCTAGAGCTGGAGCATCAAACATGAGCCAGTCCCAGACATGACAAATCCGCCAGTGAAGGATTGGAGCGAGAGTATCTGCTACCGCCTGAGATGAAGATTGCTGAAACCAACCTTGTCCACATTCACCCCCATCTTTTGTACAGCTAATCGCAATCCGTTGGTCACGAGCTGCACTCTCACCAATTCGCACACCCGTGAGCATAAGCAGCTTCTCACCATACTTCTGGCGAACCTTTTCCAGTTCACGCTCCATGCTCATCACCTTCAGTTTGGGGGTACACCAACGGAAGGTATTACTAGGAGGTGGTACACCCCGTCCTAGCATATAGACAAAGTAGCGATGATCTAGTTCGGGCAGGACTATATGGGTATCAATCCCTCGGTTGCGGAGTTCTTCGATGATACCTAGTGCCGCAGCATGAAGGGGTGGCAACTCCTGCCGGGTATCAGCATAAAGAACGGTTAGGCTTTCCGGCTGAGGAATGCGCCCTGTCTCAATCAAATGAAGCACCAGCGTTACAGTTGCCGAAGAATCTTTCCCACCGCTGAATGCAACTGCCCAGTGCTTATACAACGCCCCGTAGTGCGATAGAGACTCAGCAGAAAGATCGATGCTCTTAGAGAGCGTCAAACGATCCTCTTCAAATAAGCTTGGTGTCCTCAAAGTCTCCGTACCCCATCGCCATTACATAACAGTCCTTTACCCAAGGTAGCTTGAATGCTACCCTGCTCACGAGCAAAGGCTCTCCAAACACTGAGAAAATTTAAAATACCACTAAGTTAAGCGCACAATTCGTTTTAGCTTCGCTTAACACCTATCCTCCATGATTGAAATGACACCCCTTGGCTGGAATCACGCTGAAGACAACACCATCATTTCCAACCTTGTGAACCTCTTTTGCGCCGTTAAAAGAATCCCAGTGCGGGGACTGACTAATTGCTCCCTTAGAAAAACAGGTTTACAAGAAGCTCAGCCAGATATATCTTTTTACATCACCTCCCTAGACAACATTCACCCCACAGCAATTCTCCCGTCGATTTGAACAAGTATGCACCTCCCAGTTTGGTAGTGGAAATGGCGGCTTCTTCTCTAAGTGATGATTTAGGAGAAAAGCGACTGTTATACGAGCAGATGAATGTACAAGAATACTGGGTAGTGGATGTCAATCAGGCAGAAGTAACTGCTTTTGCGATCGCTGATGGTGGTAGTAGACAAATCGATACTTCACAGGTATTGCCAGGGTTAACAATAGCTTTAGTTAAAGAGACTCTGGAGCGCAGTCGTTCTGAAGAGCATGGCGCAATTACTCGCTGGCTTTTGAGCCAATTTAGCTAATACCACACTATTATTTATAAAAATCTACTTAAATCAAAACCACCTTCAGGAGATTCTTCTTTAAATCTTTCACTGCTCAAAATCAACAAAATTCGCTCTGTATAATCTACAGCACCCCGCAATTCATCTCGCAAAATATCCAGCCCACCATTGGCATATTCTTCAAAGATATGGATACGTTTTTCCTCAGAGGTTTCATCAAAAAGGGAGATTATTTTGGGGTCTTTAGTTTCTCTAATCGCCAATAACTTCAGCACTAAGTCATATCCCCTTGAAACAAAAACCTCTAGTGCAATGGGAGAAGGTTCTTTCGTGATTGTTCCCAAAGGCGATCGCTTTTTCCGCTTTGCCCCTAACGCTGCTGCAAACACCATCGCATCAGCATACGTTTGGAAAGGCCCAGTCGTATTGTTTGAGTCTACTAAGGCTTTCACCAAATCAGCCTTATCTTTCGCAACTCTAATTCGATTTGCACCCATGTTGTTGGTATCTAGTTTCTCAAAATCTTAGTAGAAGGCTTTTAGCAAAATGCAATCGCTCTTCCTAGCATCACCAGTATGGCTACATTCTTCCAGGCTAGGCAAGAGGCGGATTGAAAGTGTTGATGCGATCGCTAATCGCCTAATAAAAAAATAGATCGTCCACTGGCATCAACCATCCCGGCACAGCAGGTTCAGCTTCAGCCATCTCACCACGATGATAGACTTGCGGCTGTTCACGACTACTTACACGATACACCCTCACGACTTCCTCTTTCAGCACATCTACATCCCAAACAACCCGCGTCCCGGCAGTAAAGTAATCCTGACGCTTAGCTGCCATCTCCACTTCAGCAGCATTACCATAATCATTTTCACTTCTCACCTCAACTGCAAAAACAGGCGCACCATTGAGGAATTTTCCGCCTGTAGGTTCCCCCGTGTAGAAAGCCGCATCAGGGCTAAAAGAACGACGATTGGGGAGATTAACCAGGAAACCAACATTATCAGGCAGCGCATATCCACTCCTGGTGCGGCGTTCATAATCGCGTAGACTGGCATAAATTTCGCCACCCGCCCGCCCAGGCAGGAAACCCGTCGCCGCCATCAATACCAGTTCTCCATTCACAAGTTCCGCCTTCCCATCTTCAGGCACACGGTACAAATCTTCGATAGTTGCTTTAGTTTTTATACTCATCACATACCTTCAAACCTTTACTGCCCTGCGTTAAGAACCTCTTCTGCCGTTAACGGCTTTATAGAGATTACAGAAGACTGAATTGGGTCTGACCCACTGAAAACACCCAGTTCTCGATAAATTCCGCTCTTGGGTTCCAAAACAGTAATAGTTTGTTGTATTCGGTCAATCAGCCAGTATTCGATCGCTCCTTTAGAAAACCATGTTATCTAATAGCGCTGTTACTCTTCTAACGCATTGGACAACAACAATGTACTTTCTGCTATACCTATGGCGTCATAGGTACGAAATCGGCATTAACTTTGGTGAAGTTTAAAATAGGCACAATACTCAAGAGGTAGTGATGGTCAATCCCACCAGAGCGAAATTTCTCGCAGCGGCGGTACTCAAGGTTGCTGTCCTATGCCTTTCATTGTCCCTGCTGGTAAGCAGCAATAGCTGGGCGCAACCAACTCCCTACACACAGGTTGCTCCACTCATCGAAAAGCTAACCGATAACGATTTTCGGGTTCGCCATGATGCGGCTGATGCGATCGCAAAAATTGGCTCACCAGCGGTTCCTGCTCTCATCGAAGCGTTGAAGAGTGAGAAGAAACAAGTTCGTTGGCGTGCTGCCTCTGCCTTGGGTGAAATCGGTGCAGAAGCTTCATCGGCTGTGCCTGCCTTGACGACGGCATTGCAAGATGAGGATGAATATATTCGCCGGATTTCTGCCTATGCGTTAGGAAAAATTGGTTTAGAAGCTGCCTTAGCAGTCCCTGACTTAATTGCCGCATTGCAGGATACGGATCGAAACCTTCGCTTGGTTGCCGCTTATGCATTGGGAAAAATTGGGGCAGAAGCTTCATCAGCAGTTCCCAACTTAATTACTGCCTTACAGGACACAAATGCGGAAGTTCGCTTGAATGCGGCGACTGCGTTGGGGCGAATTGGTGCTGAATCAAAAACGGCAGTCCCTGCCCTAATTGTGGCGTTGCAAGATACAGATAAATACGTTCGCCAAGGTGCTGCTGATGCTTTGGGGCGATTCGGGACGAGAGCAAAAACAGCCGTTCCTGCCCTAATTACTGCGTTGCAGGACAAGAACAACTATGTTCGCTTGAATGCGGCGGCTGCTTTGGGGCGAATTGGTTTAGAGGCAAAACCCGCGATTCCTGCTCTAATTGCTGCCTTGCAAGACGAGAAGGAGGAAGTGCGGCGGAATGCCGCGAATGGATTGGGAGGGATTGCTGGTGTCTTTCAGGATAAGGCGAAGACACTCTCTAGCTCGGAGTTGGAAAAAGACATTTCAGATTTAGAGAAAGCCCTCAAAATTGTAGAAGACCCTGAGGCTAACTTTGCAGAAGAATACATTGCCGTTGTGCGGCGACCACTTTTGGCACTAAAAGCCGAAAAAGAAACCCGCTTGTTTGATAGAACCCTGGAATGGATTCTCAAACATCAATGGCTTTTAGGGTTTACCAGTTACGTTATCTTTGTTCCTTTACTCTGGTTAGCGCTACTCTGGATTCGTCCTTTGTGGCTGTTGCGGATAAACAATGCTCTAAAACCTTATACAGACGTTCCGTTGCCTTTCATCGGCATCAGTGTACCGATTCGATTTGCACTATTTGTTGGTTTTTTTCATTATCATCCGAGAGTCTTGGATGCCTGGGTGACGGCGCACATCACGTCAGTTCGAGAGAAATTTCAAGATAAGGACACAGTACGCGATCGCAACATCTATATTCCAGTCCCAGTGGTTTTAGATGGCGAAACTGTTGCCCAATTCACAGCTAAAGACTTGCGCTCAAAGTTAAAAAAGCGTTGCCTACTCATTTGGGGTGAAGGAGGCGCGGGAAAGACAAGTTTAGCGTGTCAGATTGCTAAGTGGGCTTTGTCAGAAGATGAGACAGAACGCCTCTGTGACTACCAGATGTTGCCTGTGCTAATTGAGGAAGAGTTGGACTTTGATGCAGCAGGACAACAACCGTTCATGGCAGCGATTCGAGGACAGTTGCAAGATTTGACAAACGAGGCTGAGCCAATTTCCGAGGAACTGCTGGAACGTCTTCTCAGACAACGCCGTATTCTCGTAATTGTCGATCACTTGTCAGAAATGACTGAGGCGACGCGCAAGGCAATTCGTCCTGAGTTACCAGACTTCTGGGTTAATGCGCTGGTGATTACCTCCCGGACAGAAGAAACACTGGGCAAAGTCACGAAGACAACGCTTAAACCTCTCCGGATTGAGGGGAATCGGCTGTCGTCGTTTATGGAAGCCTATTTGACGCAGCGAGGAAAACGCGATCGCTTTACCGATACTGAGTTCTTCGATGCCTGTAGTCGATTGAGTGTAATGGTGGGAGCGCGAAATATTACCGTCTTGCTTGCCAAGCTCTATGCTGAACAACTGATTGCTGTTAAGGATGGTACAACAGCAGGCACACCCTTAATTGCGCCCTTGCCGGATAACATTCCTGACTTAATGCTTAGCTACTTAAACGAATTGAATCGGGATGTAACCGGGGATAAGTTTGATGATCGCACAGTTCAGGAGGATGCAAAAGCGATCGCTTGGGAATGCTTGAAGCTTTCCTTTCGACCAGTAACGACAAAGCGGCAGGATGCGATCGCTGTTTTAATTGGTGATAATGCAGAAGCCCGCCTCCAGTATCTAGAACATCGCCTGCGCCTCATCCAAACTATTGGCCCGGCTCAAGACCAAATCCGCTTTGCCCTCGACCCTTTAGCTGAGTATCTTGCAGCTTTGCAGTTGTTAGAGCATTACGGCAAAAACCAGGGACAGTGGCGAAAATTTCTCGCTCAGACAGCCGCCATACCAGGGGCACCCGTAGCAATTCAAGGTTTCTTACTAGCGGTGTTAGATTGCTGTCTGGCGAAGGGAGCAGAAGCCAAAGTGCCTGATTTTGTATCACAAGAACTTAGTAAACGCGCTGGCGCAAGCATTGCTTCTAGGCAAGCTCAGTTGGTGCAAACGCCTTAATTCAGGTCGAATGGCACTCTCGTTAAGGGAGATGAGGGAGTAATTTCTGCCCTACCTTCCTTAAGTCACTGCCATTCAACTTAAGTCTTTTCCTGAAGATAGCAGGGAGTTGTAGCTTAAGCGCTAGCATAAAACATGATTGAGTGGACTATCTGATACAAGGAACCGGAGTATTCAAGTTATGGTAGAAAAACCCATAAAGCGATCCGAGCGTCAAACTATTGCTCCTAAGAGCGATAGTGGCGAAGAGGTCAAAGGGCAAGGACGCCCTACTGAAGATCGTTCTGACTCAACAACTGGACGATCTTTCCAGAAGCAAGATAGAAGAAAGGGAAAAGGTAAAGGTAACCAACAGGAGTCGCGTCCAACTAGCGTGAATCCAGCCTTGATGCGGGGGCCAAAGCCGACCAAACCGAAGCCGCCAGTACTTGAAGAGACACCGTCAGAAACAGTTGATGAAACTGAGGATTCAGCTACCGAAACTGAGGATTCAGTGACTGAAACTCCTCAAGAAACGGCTGCTGAAGAATAGAAGATTGTTGTTTGCTATTTGTTGTTCGTTAAAGAATACAAATAGCAAATAACCAACAAACAATTGGGCTTTCCTAATAAGCGATCGCAACATCGTTTTGTTGATGACATTCTAAGGTTGGGAAAGGTGAAAGGGCAATTTTCAAACCCTTTAATCCTTTCCCTTTTTCCTTATTACCAAGGATTACCAATCATCGTGAAAGCCGACCAATAATATGGATGCTCAAGTGTTTGATCATCCAAGGCTGCCAATTCTGGCGGTAAGGGAACATCTGCGCCAGGAGTGCGGAGTTTACCCCCCTCCAAGCGCACCTCTTTTTTGAGCATTGCTACTTGCGCTCGTCGGAGTGCTTCGGCTTTAATTGGGGCGCTCTTCAACTGCTCGTAAAACCCTGTCATTAGTCCCAATGTCCCTTGATCGCTGACGTACCAGAGACTGGCTAGTGATGATTTGACTCCTGCTAGTACCGATAACCCCGCAAAGCCTAATTCTGCTTCCTCATTCCCCAAAGCTGAACGACAGGCACTGAGAACCAATAGCTCTACTGCTGGGTTATTCCAGCCCAGTTGCCGCAGTTGATTGAGGCGCAGCTTGGTGTCCCATAGCTGGATATAGGAGTTACTTGGCGCACCTGGCTGAAAGTCGCCGTGGGTTGCTAGGTGGATAATACCAAATGGGTGTTGCTGCCGCGATCGCATCAAGTTTTCTAGAGTAAAAGCATCATTCAAGAAGGACTTACCCTGCCACAGTCGCTCTGCAATGGTTGACACTTCTATGGGTACAGCAGGTAAAGAAGGTTGGTCTGTAAATTTTTCGGCTCCCATTGCCAGTACTTGCGACTCTTTGATGTCCTTGTAGCGGGTATCAGTGAGGCTAAGACTTGGCATCAAACCAACACTGTAACGCTCAATTAGAAAGCCTTTTTCATCATGGAAGGCAGCAACAGGTAGGGAGCGCAAGCCAGTATCCAGGAGGAAGACGAGGTTTTGAATTTCTCGCGTTTGTAAGTCCGACTCTAAGGGGGCAACTAGCCATTGGTAAAGTTGTTTGGCTGAAGCGAGGTAGCCAGTCGGGCGTCTGAAGTTAGTGACTTGACCTCGAAAGTCTTGAGCAACCTTGAGGACTTGTGCGCGAGTCGCCCCTGCAACCCGCTTGCGAACAGGTGTTCCTTTAGCTGTTACCATCACCAATTCGAGTTGGTCGTTATCTTGCCGTAGAGGATTTTCTGGGCTTTGTGTTGACTGCTCTGATAAAGAGGCAATTGTCTGAGGCACAAATGTGACATAGAGTATTGCGGGTTTGATACCAGTGGCTTTCTCAATTTCGTTCAGAATTTCACGCGCCTCATCCAGGCTAGTGATTGGTGTCTGAGGAGACTGTCCGAAATATTGCTCGAACTGGCGCGTGAATGATTCCTCTAGTTGAGCCACAACCGAGTCAATTTCAAGGCGGGGTAGGTCGCTAATTAGGGGTAGTTTTTGTAAGGGAGTCTCTTCTGGAAGTGGATTATCTTGTGGATTATCTTGTGGGGTATCGGGTGGAGTATCTGGTGGAGTATCGGCTGGGGTATCTGGTGGAGTATCTGGTGGAGTATCTGGCGGCGTATCTGGTGGCAACGCACTTACATTGATGCTTACCTGTTGTGGCGCTGATAAGGAAACGCGATCGCTTGCAACAATACTAAACGGTGAGAGTTGACCCGTAGCATCCGGTGGCGGCGTATAGATCAAAGTATCACCTGGCAAAATAATATCTCCTGGAGCTAGGGGTATACCATTTCTTGTGAGTGTTCCAGTTGCGATCGCATCGAGAACAATAGATGTGTTATCTCCATCGATATCAGCCACCAAAGCGTCTAAATCGGCAAAGGTGAAGCTAACGAACTGATTTTGTTGAACATCAGGTAGCTGTTGATTGACGGTTAGCGTCGGTTCAGTATTGACAAAAGTTATCTGAACTCCATCAACTCCCGGAGTAGCCCCCCGCGTATCTAAACCAGGAGTGGGAAATTCCTCTCCAACTGGTGCCGTTACCGTCCCTGTTGTAATTGCGCCAGCCGTCCCGTTGTTCGTTGCATCACCGATAGTAAACGGTACATTGTCTATTCCACCATCATGTTGAATCGTAACTGAACCGCCTTGAGTTCGTCCTCGAGTATTGATCGTGTTACCTGCTGTGGCTCCTGTTCCTTGAATAACTCCGTTACTTGTCAGGATGACATCCCCTCCTCTGGCGACTCCACCACCGATAACTCCACCACCAGTAAAGGTGTTGATTCCTTGAGCGTTGATACTGTCAAAGAGAATGTTACCTCCTGCTTCTAAGCGTACTTCACCTCCTTGAGCCGTTTGGCTAAAGTCACTGTTACCAGAAGTATTAATTACACCTGTGGAGATATTACCGCCTGCTTGTAAGGAAACATTACCCCCCGTACCATTGAAGACGGAAAAACTATTGCCAAAAGTATTGATATCGCCAGTTTGAATATCACCTGTTGTAGCACTAATAGTTACCGAACCACCTGTTCGGATTGGAGTACCATATCCGGTAGTAACACCAACATTGATATCGCCGTCAACTATGACATTTCCTGGCACAGACGTTTCGTCAGTTGCGCTAAAAACCGTTGGGGGAAATCCAAATCCGGGAGAATCAGGAGGAACCTCAGCAAAGGTTGTACCTGGATAGTTAAAATTAGTTTCTTGTAGGACATCTAAGCCAGCTCGTAAAATGAGAGTTGGCTGTGTTCCTAAAGCGATCGCATCATCTGAGCAAGTGGATTGGCTAAGTAAGTAATCAGAATCACGTTGAGTATTACTTTTGAGTCGTGAACTAGCTTTAGCGGTACTCTTTTGCTGGGCAATATGCTGCACGGGTTTAATAGAACCAATCTGCCCACCACAAAAATTAGCAAGATTAAAATCCTCACCAGTAATAACAATATCTCCAGTAACAGTAATACTCCCTAACGTTTCTACCTTTAGGGAAACACCTGTATAGTTACCGAAAACAACATCCTCAGTCGAGCTAATAATAGGGTCAAAATAACTGACAAAATTACCACCACCACCACTCAAATTGAGAACAGAGAAACGACCACCGCTGGCATAATGTGCATCTCCAGAAATAATTCCATTACTAACTAGACTGAGGTCACCACCGCTAAGAAAGGCTTTTTGGGTAAGATGATTCAGCGCGAGGATATTGATGCCTTGATTTCCCTGAATATAGAGATTTCCTCCTGCTTGGGTAAGAAAAGGATTAGCGATACTATCTCGCACAAATACCGTATCCTGTGCCAGCAGATTCATATCTCCACTGGTTACTAAGTTGCTCTCAATTAAAGAAAGATTATTTTGAGCCGAGAGTGTTGCTGTTCCACTATTCAATTGATTGGTAACAACATCACCTACTTCTATCCCAACCCCCGAACTTGTAAGTTGCGCCTGTCCTGAATCATTAACGGTTACACCCATCGCTAGATTAGCTGCATCACCTGTAAGCAATTGGGGCAACATCAACGGTGTAATAGATAAAAGATTACCCTCTCCATTCGTCGGCGGCTTCACCTCCAAACTGAGAATTTGCCCGTTTTGGCTCAGACGTAACCAACTGCTTCCCGGTACAGAGGTGACAGTAATGTTCCCGGCTGGTGCTTGCAAGCTACCAGTACTAACAACTGTTCCCCCAATCAGCGCTAGATTCTCCCCAGAGGGAAGAGCTAAGTTGCCAGAGTTGACAATCACCCCAGCTTGAGAAGTGGCAAATCGAAACGCATTGGGAGTACCAACTAAGCTGCTGTAGTTATTGGTTCCAAGTGCCTTAAACCAACCGCCATCTAAGCCAATACCCGTAGCGGTTGTAGCCGTGAAAGAAGCTGGAACATTGAGCTGGGCGTTTGAGCCAAATACAATTCCTGCGGGATTCATCAAGAAAAGGTTGGAATTACCGCCACTGACTTGAATCAAACCATTAATAATTGAGGCGTTACTACCCGTGACGCGCCCTAAGATATTCAAGATTGATGGATTCGAGAGGAAGTTAGCCGTTTGCTCTGGGTTTAAACCGAATTGGCTAAAGCTATGGAATAGATTCTCTCCATTCCCAGAAAGCTCACCACCACTAATGTTGTAGAGATTACCATTCGGTGTAACGAGTGTATTTGTGGCGCCGTCTGAGACAATTGGTTGAGCTGCAACAACTGAAGGCAAAAAGCACAAGGTAAATGGCAAAAGGGATGAAGCAAGAGAGGAAACAGTTGCTCCAATCTTCTGCCCTTGAGAACTCACTCGTTTTTTATACCAAGCTCCAAAAGATATTACTCCCCCTGCTACCTTGGAAGCCTTACTATTACGCCGCCGTTGGTAAGCTTGCGCTATCGCTAGCTGTGCATCACGGGCTTGCTGGGTTTGCTGCTGATGGGAGATGCTCTGAGGATGGGTACGGTAGTAGTAGAGGGGTTTATTAACGTGTTGTATCTCGGTAATCTCTGAAAGCCGCAGACACAGATCGTAGTCTTGGGCGCAGTCAAATAATTCGTTGAAGCCACCAACCTGTTCATAGACACTCCGTCGCATCAACCGGAAGTGGAACGTCATGAATTGATGCAACAGCCTGTCTTTGGAGTAAGGTACAAGGCAGCGATATCCATAGCTGACGATCGCATTTTGTTCGTCAATATCTAGGTAACTCGTGTAAACCATGCCCACGTTTGCTTCTCGTTCGAGTACTTGGGCTGTCTCTTCTAATGCTGTCGGTGCCAGTAAGTCGTCGCTGTCTACTAAGCCAATGTAGGTGCCACGAGTTTGTGCGATCGCTAACTTCAACGCACGCCCTCGCCCTAGATGTTGAGCCACTATCACTCGCACCCGTCTATCTTGATTGGCATAGTGCTGGGCAATCTCTACGGAACGATCTGTCGAACCATCGTCCCAAATCAGCAACTCAAAATCTTGCTTTGTCTGTGCAAGAACGCTTTCAATCGCAGCGCTGAGGAAACGTTCTCGGTTATAGGTAGTAATGACGATAGAGATGGGTGCAGTCATGGCTGAGGAGAAGGGAGTAGCAAAGAGGATTTTGACTGGGTGTAATTTCACGTTGTCTGAAGCAAGCTTCATCCTTATCTTGGTCAGACAATGCCAGTGAGTGATTAGTCTTTTTAGTAAATCGTCACTTTCGCTACCGAGAGAATAAAGACAATAGAAGCACCTCAGCGTCTCGTCCTAAGCTCTTGGAGCTAGAAAACCCAAGTATCCCAGTAATAAACATAAAAGCTCTCTGCCTTCTGCCTTCCGCCTTCTGCCTTCTGTATCCCTGCACCAAACCGTCTTTTCCCACAAAAATGCGAAGCCTGTCTGAGAGATATGAGACTCAGACAGGCGCTTCAGTTGAGAATTAGAAATATTGCGAGTTATTAGCTAGGGTTGATCGCGATCGCCATAGCCAATTACAGCAATTTTATGGCGGTAAATCAGTTCCCCTCCAAACCAACCACCAATACCGAGAAGCGTCGCGACAACCACTGAGATTATCAACCCCGTATACAGGATATTCTCAGT
The DNA here is from genome assembly GCF_059505465.1 of Symplocastrum torsivum. Classification (NCBI taxonomy): domain Bacteria; kingdom Bacillati; phylum Cyanobacteriota; class Cyanophyceae; order Oscillatoriales; family Microcoleaceae; genus Symplocastrum; species Symplocastrum torsivum. Next base: position 14,262 of record NZ_JCACKQ010000039.1, read on the forward strand.
GCGATCGCCTAGACGAAGCCCTAAGTTGATTGCTGTTAGCACCAGCGCTATAACGTTGGAATACATATGCGCCCAACCTGCTGTGTGCTTCCGCACTCGACCAATTTTCATAAAGTCCATCATGCCGATCAGGGCGGCTACGAGGCCAGTTACTAATCCTCCTATGAGTAGCAAAAACGAACCTCTAGCCCAAAACGGGTCTCCTGTCAACCAATAGCCAATATCAAAGGCTGCTACTGTAACTAAAAGAGCAACTGGAAAAACAACCATTGGAGGATGAAGAGGATGCCCAGCAATCGTTACTGTACTAGGCACGCCACTGTCGCGATATTCATTCTCGTCACTTTCGATTATTGGTGGGATATTTGGAGTCTGTGTCATGTTCCTCTCACTATTTTTAAGATTTTTATAGGTCAAAACCGCCTAGGGAGCGGTTTCAGGCAATTGAAAGCTTAGGCAGACGGAAATTGCGTGACGTTCGCTTCGGCGTGCAAGGTGAGTTGACCAGCTTCTACATCAAGCTGATGAATCTGCAATGAGATACCTTCTATCTCAAAGTTGCGTAAGTTCAAGATTTCACTAGCTTTGCCCATCAAGGCTTGAGTAAGTTCTGGTGAAAGCTCTTTTCCCTCTGGGTAATGGATATCTTCCAGAGAGACACCACGCCCATCCGCATTGATATGAGGCGTTGTTGTAAAGGAAACGAGTTTTGTTTCACCCGTTTGACGCAGTAGAATCTCTGCATCCAAAGCGATTTTGCCATTCGCTAGCAGGTGACAATCTACCCGTTGCGTGTCTATGGTGACTGGCTTCCCCTCAACGTGGACATTGAGGTTACGCATGTGTTCACTCAGGAACTCGGAGTTGAAGGCGCGGTTGATGTCACTTTCCCTTAAAACAATATAAGCCTCACCCTTTGCAGGCTGAGTAAGTTGAATATTACCCATTAGGGCTTTCCATGGATTAACAGCGATGGAGCTTATCTGCATTTCCATCTTTTCCATGCGGAGGTCTTCTTGCATCACCAAACCATTGCCGTCAATGGTGAGTGATTCCAGTTCTCCTTGAGCTAGCTTGCTTGGGTCAGTTTTGACTTGAACCTCTAACCGTTCTACTTCATCTAGCTGTGTTGATAAAGCCACTTCAGCAATTTTGTTGAGTGCCTGTTCACCAAGTCCTGCTTTCTCTTGCGTCACTGGCTAATCTCCTGCTGCCTTCATAAGGAGTACTCTAGCGGCAGTGATTAGCTAGTTGTATCTGCCTCATGGCATAAGGCATTAAGTTTGTAGCAGTTAGCGGTCAGCCATCAGCCATCAGCTTTTTTGTTTTCCTGAAATCTCTTGACAGTGGGGAACGGGGAATGAGTGAATTAGGCTTTCATTAGACCTCTTACAAAAGTCGATTTTTGCCCCCCTTAGATACCCTTCAATCACACCGCCAAATATTGATAATGCTGTCACCACAGCCACTCACTAAAGTCTGCCCATCAGGGGTAAAGGCAACGGCATGAATCCAACTGGGATGCCCTCTGAGGGTACAAAATTCTTGCCCCGTATTCAGATCCCACAACCTAATCGTCCTGTCATCGCTGCTACTAGCCAGCATCTGGCAAACTCCTAATCCTTGTTTCCTTTGAAGTTGGTCGCCTAACATAAACAGAATTGCCTCGGTTGTGCGATCGCCTCTAGAGAAGGCTAGTTCCTGAAGAGGTGTGTGTGTGCGATCGCCTCCGACACCTCGCACAGAGCGAACAGGACTAAAGGCAAGGGCATAAACGGATTGAGTGTGACCTTTAAGGGTGCAAAGTTCTCGCCTAATCCTCAGATCCCATAGCTTAATCGTTGCATCCTCGCCACCACTAGCAAGTATGTGCCCGTCTGGGCTAAAGGCAACAGACTGAATCCAACTGCTATGCCCTTTGAAGGTGTGTAATAGTTTTCCCGTCCTCAGACTCCACAACAGGATCGTACCGTCATCACTACCACTCGCAACAATTTGCCCATCGGGACTAATAGCAACAGCCTGAACCCAACTGTTACGAGCTTTGATCGTCCGAATTTCCCGCCCTGTGTTCAGATTCCACAGCTTGATTGTTCCGCCACTGCTGAGGCTAGCGAGAACCTCTCGATTCGGACTGATGGCAACAGAATAAACACAGCCAGAATCTCCAGAAAACCAGTTACCAAGAGTAATCGTACCGAGTTGGCGCCCTGTCTTTAGCTGCCAGATTTTGATAGTCTTGTCATCACTGCCACTGGCAAGAATCTCTCCATCAGAACTGATCGCGACAGAATAAACGGCTTTAGTATGAGCCTTAAGCGTGAAAAGTTCTTCTCCTGTCACGAGATGCCATAGCTTAATCGTCTTGTCATCGCTGCCACTGGCAAGTAGTTGACCATCTGGGCTAATCGCGAGGGAGCGAATCGAGCCAGCATGACGCTCAAGACTATAAACGCATCTCCAGTTCGACATTTGCAGCGTTGAGGTCGGCGTAACTCTAGGGGATGCTGCTTGCGGTGACTGGACAGCAGACTTAGCGGTAAATCTTGGTGTTCTCGTTCCTAGGTTCGGTGGAGAATTCAGGGCGTGTAGAACCTCTGAGGCTGATTGATAGCGCTGACTCGTTGCCATCTTGACCATCTTGTCCAGCACTTGCCGCAAGTGACGGCTGATAGGATTGGTCAAATAATCCTGCCATACCCAGGTCGCTTCGCTAAACGAATAAAGGTCAAAGGGTTCAGCTTGGGTCAGTAAATGGAGGCAGGTAACACCTAAACTGTACAAGTCACTAGAAAAAGCCGCTCTACCGCCAGCCTGTTCTGGCGCTGCATACCCAGCCGATCCAATTACGGTTCCTGTTCTGACGAGAGCCGTTCCGGTGGCATACTTAGCTGCTCCAAAATCAACCAGAACCAGTTGCCCATCGCCACGACAAATAATGTTTTCTGGCTTGAGATCCCGATGAATGACGTTCTGAGCGTGGATGAATTCAATAACAGGGAGCAAACTGTTGAGTAAATCTCGAATCCGTCTTTCACTGAAAGCGCCTTCTGCTTGCAAGGCTTGGGCTAAGTTTTGCCCATCAATAAACTCCTGCACTAAATATTGGTGATTATCTTGCTCAAAATGCGCTAAAAATTGGGGAATTTGCGGGTGTTTCCCTAACATCTCCAAGCGCACTGCTTCCTGCTCAAACAGTTCTGCTGATTTTTGAGTATTAGCGATACCTTGAGCTTGCGGAAAAAACTGCTTGATGACGCAGTAGGGTTTTGAGGGTTTGTCTTCATCGACAGCTAAGAAGGTTCTGCCAAAACCACCTTGTCCGATGAGTTTGAGGGGGCGATAACGGTTTTGCAGAAGCAACCTAGAGCCACAATTCTGGCAAAAGTTCTCCCCAACTGGGTTACTGCTGGCTCTCTGGCAATCGGGATTGAGGCAATAGCTCATGTAGCCTAAGCAACTCGGCAATCTATTTCTATTGTCTCCTGATAGAAGAGCGATCGCTTTTTAGGAGTGATTTGTCAAAGTACTCACTTTAAAACCTGTCAATTCCCATCGAGAAAACCCAGCCTCACCTAGACAATCCCACTCTCATAATTCTTAATATTTATATAACATCCTCTCATAATGGTATATTCCTCCCATTGATGAAACTCTGTTCAGTTAAGCACTTGTTATTTGAGGAAGATTGATGAGCCGGATTAATGGGTTTGTCGGGCGTCGTAATTTCATGAAGTTTTTAGGTGTGGGGGGTGTTGGAATTGCAGCTAGTGCTGCTGGTAGTAGTTTCCTGTGGGATGCACAACAAGCTGTTGCTCAACAACCTGCTAGTACTCCTCAGCAAAAACCTCCATCTGTTAGCCCGGATGAAGCGATGAAACGATTGATGGAAGGAAACAAACGCTTCGTTGATGAAAAGCGCCAAATCCCAAATCAATCCCGCTTGCGTTTGCAAGAAACTGCTGTTGCTCAATATCCGTTTGCCTCTATCCTTGGTTGTGCGGATTCGAGGGTTCCGGCGGAAATTGTCTTCGATCAAGGACTTGGCGATTTATTTGTTGTTCGCGTAGCAGGAAATGTTGCCAGTCAAACAGCAATAGGCAGCCTGGAATTCTCAACAGCCGTATTAGGTTCTCAGCTAATCATCGTTCTAGGTCACAGCCGTTGTGGTGCCGTGTCGGCTGCGATCGCAGATGACCCACTCCCCGGAAGAATAGGCGTTTTTGTTGAGGAAATCAAACCCGCTGTAGAAAGAGTCCGATTCAAAACCGGCGATATTGAAGAAAATGCAGTCACCGCTAATGTACAGTATCAGGCTGCACAGTTAGCAGAAAGCTCAACAATCTTAGCTGGACTGATTCGGGACAGCAAACTAAAAATTGTTGGTGGTCGTTACGATCTGGCGACTGGACAAGTAACTATTGTTACCTAATTCAAGCGAGAGGAGAGGGATTTATCCCTCTCCCCTACTACATAACACCTATTTTCAAGTTAGAAACCATGAGGCGAAAGCTCACGAACGCTTGGATGAAAATCCTTATTCCTTCAGCCTTCAGCCCTCAGCCTTCTCCCTTATTTTCAGATTAGGACTCAGGGAATCTCTCTACACGGGCTTGAGATTGAAGCGTCAACCTACCTTTTTGTATATCAAATCCTTTCAGACGAAGTGACATCCCTTCTAGTTCAAAGTTGCGTAAATCTAGTAGTTCGTTTGCTCTGTCTAGCAAGGCAGCCGTCAGGTCTGGGGATAACTCTTGCCCTTCAGCATATTGAACATCTTCGAGCGATATCTTCTCTCCACCAGGACTTAGACGAGGTACGGTACTGAAGGCAACCTGCTTCGTTTCACCTGTTTCCTTTACAAGGATTTCTGCTTTGAGATCAATCTTTTCTTCACCGGGGAGACTAAATTGCACTCGCTGAGTGTTGATGGTCAGTGGTTGACCATTGACATTCACCTCCAGGTTTTGCAGCTTGTCATGGATGTACTCTGAGTTAAACGCACGCTCCATATCTTGTTCAGTTAGAACGACGTGAGCTTCAGCGTCTGTTGGACGGGTTAGTTCAATTTTCCCAAAAGCCGCACTTAGGGGATTGATTGCAATGCTACCTGTTTTGACTTGTAATTCCTCCGCACGAAGGTCTTTCTGCATTACTAGACCTTGACCTTCAATCTTGACCGACTCTAATTCTCCTTGAAGCAACTTACCGGGGTCGGTGCGGATATCAACTTCCAGATTTTCTACTTCATCAAGTTGCGTTGATAGTCCAATTTCTGCGGCTTTACTTAGAGCCTGTTCGCCGATGTCTTGTCCCACGTCCTATTTCCCTGTTGTCCTGTTATGTATTCCTGACACAAGACAATTTAGGCGATCGCTTTTTCAAGTTAATCTGTCTGTTGGTATAAGCAAGCCCACAAGGTTACTATGCACTATGAAGGAATCTGACTAATGAGAGCATTAAGCAACAATGTAATTTTGTCAGTTTCTACATCCACTTGCTTCAGGTGCAGTGCTATGTCCTCATATTGAAAATCACGCAGTTTCACGAGTTTACTAATCATCATCAACAAAGCGGCTGTTAGTTCTAGTGGTAAGTCTTTCCCTTCGACGTAATGACCCTGTTCAAAGGCAATGTACTCTCCACCCTCACCAATCCTGAGTGCGACCTCAAGTGCTGCCGACTGAACCTTATCTGCCAGATGTGCCAGAAACTCTACCTTAATGACGAATTTGCCATCGCCTGGTAACTTGCACTCTGCGTGTTGCAAGTCAATCATCATCGCTTGATTCCTGGTTGGAATTTCTATTTGGCGTACCTGATTGCGTAGGTACTCAGAGTTCAAAGCAATGTTGACATCTGCTGTCGTGAAAACCAAACGAACTGAGGCATTTGTCGGCTGGGTTAGTTCAATTTTGCCTAATGCCGCGCTAAGGAGATTAACCGCAATCTTGCCAATTTTCAGGTCTAATTCCCCGATACGCAAGTCTTGAGGCGTTACTAAGCCTTCCCCCTGCAACGTCAGTGAATTCAGTTCTCCCTGAATTAGCTGTAGGACTTCACTATTAATCTTGATGTCTATAGTTTCAGCACTATTTAGCTTGCTAGATACAGCTAGCTCTGCTGCCTTGTTCAGTGCCTGTTCTCCCATTCCTGTATTCTGTTCTTGCATCACAAAGTCATCTCCGGCGTTGCTCCGACTCTCGTTGAGTGAAGCGTTATGTACTACTTGACGACTAGTTCGCTAGGATTCTATGTCGTCTCTCAAGCCATAGTTTTTGATAGTTAGTTCTTAGGAAGTTGTAGATGACTTACCTGTCACTTAATCTCAAGAACGCTGCCAATATACTATAATCAATAATCCTTTGTCTTAGAGGCAAAGTAACAAGAGATACTTCTGTAGTTAATATAGTTCAAACAATCAGCTTTTCTATGGCTAATCAATAAACAAAAAAGCTCCTCTATCTAGAGAGTTAATCTAAAACTGTAAAAGATTAAAGGTAAAAAAAGTAGACAGTAGCCAAGCCTAGGATTAGGGGAAATTTCAGCAACTTCGAGATGAATCCATCAACAGAAGGATGGAGTACCTCGCTCCCTCTGGCAAAGTGGGAAGAGTTGAAATACAAAATATCCTTAAGAGAGCAGTACACATGGTAGTAACACTTGATGATACAAAGCGCATTGCGATCGCTCAAAAACTATCTGACATGAAAGCGATCCAAAACCTAATCATTTCTAGTGAGCAAAAACTAATCGGAAGCATCACTGACGAAGAGATTAGAAAGCGTCTACAAGACTTCATCCAAGATGACCAGAAGAACATGGGTGTTCTTGATACCGTAATCGTGCAATACGGTGTTCAAGCAGAACCTAAAGAGTCAGCACAAAAGATGGTAGAGCAAGCTCAGAAGATGATGGAAAGCTCTGAGTTCAGTCCTTATGAGAAGGCAGCTCAGATTGAATTGCTCAAGCACAAGCAAACGATGAGTGGGCTACTCGTCCATAAGTGTGCTCAGGTTGTCGGCGCTGATGTAATGGCAGCCATCTCCCCCTTAAACGCCGTTAACTTTGATAGCCGCGCTCACCAAGAACAATTCAAAGGTATCCTCGAAATTCTCGGTACCCGTGAACTGACTGGGCAAGAGCCAGACCAAGGACTATGGGGACGTGTTCAAGATGCCATGGCAGCTTTGTCCGGTGTAGTCGGTAGTGCCGTCACTCGCAGCGATGATGAGATGAGCATCCGCGACCTCATCCGCATGGATCATGCCAAGACCAATACCTTGTTCACAGAAATTGCTCAATCTAACGATCCTCAAAAAATCCAAGAGTACTTTGGTCAAATCTACAAAGACCTAAGCGCACACGCTGAAGCTGAAGAGCAAGTTGTCTATCCAGCAGTACGTCCTTTCTACGGTCAAGGCGATACTCAGGAGCTGTACGATGAGCAAGCCCAAATGAAGCAGATGCTCAAAGAGATTGAGTCATTGAACCCATCTAACATGGATGACTTTAAGTCAAGAGTGAAGAAGCTGATGGATGTAGTTGGCGATCACATTCGTCAAGAAGAAAGCACCATGTTTAGTGCCATTGGCAGTAACTGTAGCCACGAGCAAGAGAAGCAAATGGCTACTCAGTTCAAAGAAGCTAAGAGCAAGATCCAGCAACAAATGGCTGCTTCTAAGTAATATTTCATTCTAGGAGCAAAATCTAAATGGCAAAAAACAGATTAAGCCATTAGATTAATCAAGAAAAAAGGAGAGGGCTACGTGACCTCTCCTTTTTTCTTTGACTACTTAAAGCTCTAAGTTGTACACAAAATTACTTTCCTCCTACTCTACTGGAAAAGCAAGCTCAAGAAGGCAAGAGTTGCCAAGTCTAAGATTATTAAAAATTTCAACAATTCTGAGTTGAATCCATCAAGAGAAAGATGAAGCCACCCAAATTTCTATGGCAAAGTTAGAAGAGATAAAAGTTAAGAATCCTTAAGAGAGTAGTACACATGGTAACAACACTTGATGATACAAAGCGTCTTGCGATCGCACAGAAACTATCTGACATGAAAGCGATGCAAAACCTAATCATTTCCAGTGAGCAGAAACTAATTGAAGGCATCACTGATGAAGAGATTAGAAAGCGTCTACGGGACTTCATCCAAGATGATCAGAAGAACATGGGTGTTCTCGATACCGTAATCGTTCAATACGGTGTTCAAGCAGAACCCAAAGAGTCATCGCAGAAGATTGTTGAACAAGCTCAGCAAATGATGGATAGTTCTGAGTTTAGTGTTTATGAAAAAGCTGCTCAGCTTGAATTACTCAAGCATAAGCAAACAATGAGCGGAGTACTCGTCCACAAGTGTGCTCAAGTTGTGGGTGCTGACGTAATGGCAGCCATCTCTCCTTTAAACGCCGTTAACTTCGATAGCCGCGCTCACCAAGAGCAGCTTAAAGGTATCCTAGAGATTCTCGGTACCCGTGAACTGACGGGACAAGAGCCAGACCAAGGACTATGGGGACGTGTTCAAGATGCCATGGCAGCTTTGTCAGGTGTCGTCGGTAGTGCCGTTACTCGTAGCGATGATGAGATGAGCATTCGCGACCTTATCCGCATGGATCATGCCAAGGTTAATACTCTATTCGTGGAAGTTCAGGGTACAAACGACCCTCAAAAACTACAAGAATACTTTGGTCAAATCTACAAAGATTTAACCGCTCATTCCGAAGCTGAAGAGCAAATCGTCTACCCAGCCGTCCGCAGCTACTATGCAGACACCCAAGAACTGTATGACGAGCAGGCTGAGATGAAGCAAATGCTCGAAGAGATTAAGTCCATGAACCCCTCCAACATTGATGACTTCAAAGCCAAAGTCCAGCAGCTAATGAGTGCTGTGCTAAAGCACGTCCAGGAAGAAGAGAACGATATGTTCCCCAAAATCCGCGACAACTTCAGCGACGAACAGCAGAAGCAAATGGCGACGCAGTTCAAAGAAGCCAAGAGTCGCTTGCAACAAGAAATGGCAGCGTCTAAGTAATGCATCGCATTCTCCTCGCTACTAAGCTAAGTTGCCTAAAACACAACAAATAGGCAGATTAGCGAAAACAATCAAAAGAGGTCTACCCGACCTCTTTTTTTTGTGACTATTCAGAGCTAGGCTGTTAAAACTAAGTTGGTTGATAGACGTAAATCAACTTAGAATATCTAAATCGAGATTTCCCCATTGCCTCCACTGCGAAGGTGAGAATAAAGGGTGCATCAGGTTGTAGTGGCATAAAGCGTAGATACCGATTTGACTGTTGTTTGGCAAAAAGCAACAGAGGTGAAACCATGAATCCTGATGAACTCTTGCGGAAATATGCGGCAGGAGAAAGAGATTTTTTTCTTGCTGACTTGAGTGCTGCTCACCTCAAGCACGCTAACCTGAGCGGAGCCGATTTTACTCAAGCCAATCTGAGCGGCGCTAACCTGTTGCAGGCAAACTTGAGTCGTGCGACGCTCAGTACAGCGGACTTGCGCCAAGCTGATTTGGAAGCTGCAAATCTACAAGGGGCAGACTTAAGCGGTGCTGATTTGATAGGGACTAACTTGAGTGGCGCTAACCTGAATTTTGCAGGTTTGACTGGCGCAGATTTGAGTGGAGCCATTTTGATGATTGCTGGCTTGATAGGTGCAGATCTCAATGGAGCTAACCTCAGTGAGGCGAACTTAGTTGGAGCGAATCTGCGAGGAGCAAACCTGATTGGAGCCAATCTGAACAAGACAAATCTCAGCGAAACTTACTTGCATGAGGCAGACTTGAGCGAGGCTAACTTCAACAATGTCAACTTGCAAAGAAGTTTATATAACGAAAAAACTCTTTTTCCCTTAGGGTTTGACCCAGTTGAGGCTGGCGCTTACTTGGTAGCTCCTCATGTGTCTCTTGCAGGTTTAAATTTGAGTGGAGTTTACCTTCCTGGAGTTAACTTACAGGGGGCAAACCTGAGTCAAATAGACTTGAGTCAGTCAACTTTAATTTGGGCAGACTTGAGTGGCGCGAATTTGACTGGCGCGAATCTAAGTAATGCTAACTTGAGTGGTGCTAATTTGAGTGGCGCTAACTTGAGTGGAGTCAATCTTGATGGAGCGAATTTGAGCGGTACAACGATGCCGAATGGTGAGTTGCACAATTCCGAGAGAATAGCGCGACAAGCTTGCAATTAGACATCTTCAGAACTTATAGCAAAAGGCAGAAGGTAAAGGGCAGAGGGCATAAAAGTTTACTAGTACGTGGTTGTTTTAGCCATTAAATCTGTCCTAATCTTTATAGCGACAGCTATAAGTTTCAGCCTAAGTGCTACAAATGTTGCCTTGAATTCATAACTTTATGATGTGCTGCTTTTTGATTCGTAGCCAAATGAATTCTTCTAGCTAGAACATCAGTCAATTAATAAGTAAGGACAATCCTCAAGAGAATTGTCCCTACGAAAAATCGTTATTTTGATGATTGTTGAAAGCGTTCTAGGCTAACGCCAACGGCACCAGCGAAGCTGCTCGCTTTTCTGCAAGCTTTTTCAAAACTCTACGCCCCAACACGCCTAGTTCAAAATAGGGCTGCTCGTGTTTGGGGTCCAACAATTCCATCTACACGTAAGCCAGACCTCTGCTGAAACTGTCTAACAGCGTTTCGTGTGTTAGAGCCATAAATTCCATCAGCACCGGAAGATCCAATTGGGATGCCGTAATTATCACGCAAAGCCACTTGAATAGCTCTAGTACCCGCACTATAGCGAGGGCGAACCCGACCTCCAACTGAAGCAGAACTAACACGGCGTCTAGGAGCATTGCCAACATAACCGACAGCAACATAACGACCTGTTGAAAGCTTGTAGAACCCGTTTTGAGAACCAACAATAGGCGCAAGTGCAGCTCCATTGCGAACGCAGGTATAAACAGGCGCACCAACGTAAGGGGCTGTCCGAGCATTCAAGCAACTACCATTTGTCCTCACATAGGCAGCCGCTGCTGGATCTGCTACGTGCAGACTGCTCAACAATACAGTGATGCACACCAAACTTAGCCAAGCGGAACTGGGAATTTTATTCCAGTTGAGCGTTAACTCCGGAAGGTCATACTCAATACCGGCTGCTTCTTCATAGGCAGCATACGAATTAGTGTAAGCAAGCGCTTCCACGAGGTTCTCCTTTTTTTACGCAAAATTTAATGATTGACGTTGATTTTTCTCAAAATTACCCTTACTTTGAGAAAATCCCGGTTTGATGAATGCATTATAGCCTCAAAGTTTAATTGGGCGACAATAGCGAATAATTAAGAAAAAAAAGCGATCGCCTACGGTTGCTAACTTAACTCAACCTAAAAAATCTGCGGTCATACTGCAATACCGCAAGCGATAACGCGCCAGCCACCAGCCCCCAAAACGCTGACCCGATACCGAATAACGTTACGCCGGACGCGGTTACGAGAAACGTCACGAGTGCGGGTTCGCGCTCTTTCTCGTGGGTCAGCGCTGCTGCAAGCCCATTGCCAATGGTACCTAAAAGAGCAAGTCCTGCGATCGCAAGCACAAGCTCCTGAGGGAACGCCGCAAACACTGCACCCACCGTAGCGCCAAACAGCCCGATCACAAGGTAGAAAACCCCAGCGGCAATTGCTGCTACATAACGCTTTGCTGGATCTTCGTGGGCTTCTCGTCCCATGCAAATAGCGGCTGTGATAGCAGCAAGATTCAAAGCGAATGCACCGAATGGAGCCAACACCAGTGTTGCAACCCCTGTCCAGCCGATCAGTGGAGAAATGGGTACTGAGTAACCTGAGGCACGCATTACAGCAACCCCAGGTACGTTTTGGGAAGCCATGGTAACCACAAACAGGGGCAATGCCACGCCAACAAGCGCACCAACCGAAAACTCCGGCAGCGTCAAAACCGGCTCTGCCAGTTGCAGGCGTACTGTGTCAATACGCAGTAGTCCTTGAATTCCTGCGATAACCATACCTAATATCAATGCAGAAACAACCGCATAGCGAGGCAAGACACGGCGTGCAATCAAGTAGGCGCAGAACATGGCGAACGTCATCACAAACTGCGTTTTCATGGCGACAAAGACATCAAGCCCGAACCGCAACAGAACGCCAGCCAGCATCCCTGAAGCAATAGACATCGGAATTCGGTTAATTATGCGCTCGAACCAGCCAGTAAAGCCGCAAAGCGTGATTAACGCTGCTGAGATGAGAAACGCTCCGATAGCTTCTTCCATCGAAACGCCAGCCGCAGACGTGATTAGCATAGCTGCACCAGGCGTAGACCAAGCGGTTACGACCGGAACCCGGTAACGCAGGGAAAAGATGATGCTCGTCAGCCCCATGCCTAACCCCAATGCACACATCCATGAGCCAATTTCGGTAGGTGAGGCATTGAGGGCTTGGGCGGCTTGGAAAACAATGACAGCTGAGCTAGTAAATCCCACTAATACAGTGACGAAGCCTGCTATGACCGCAGAGGCAGAGAAGTCCTTGAGTAAAGTCATGCGCGTGCCGAAGATCGAGAATTTCGGGTAGAGGAGTGGATTGTAGATAGAATCAAGGCTATGGGCGCTGAGGCTTAACCGTATTGGATAAAATTGCTCTTCTGATATTGCCCTGGAGTAATCCTACAAGCTCGTCTAAAGCTTCGGTTCAAGTGGCTTTGGTCATAGAATCCGTTTTCCACAGCAATTTCAGAGAGTGACTTTAAGGTTCGTAGCGATCGCACTAACGCCTAAACTGCCATAGCAAAGAATTCAAATCCATACTCTTACTTACACTTAATTTCAACAAAATTAGCTGCCCCTTATACTTAACAGCCAGCGTTTGGCTATCTGGAGTCAACCCAAGCGCTGAGATATGCAATCTGCTTGGCAGCAGTAGGAGGCAGCACAAACCTGGTATGAATGTTAAGCAAAAAGCAGATGTTGAGTTAGCGAAGGAAAGCCCACCGATAAGATATGCGATCACTAGGTCTAGTGGATTACAAGCTAGAGTAGTACAAATTACCGCTTTTGCGCTAAAATCCTATGCCTAAGTAAAACCTGCTAACCGGAAGTGCCTCATTGAACCATTACCTTACTGGTATAAACTCTCTACGTCTGCCCTCCAAGTCAAACAGAGAATCCACTGCAATTTCTCTATTTTCGGGGGGGGGAGGGCTTGACTTAGGTCTGTCACTAGCAGGATTTAACTTTAAGTATGCTAACGATGAGGTTCAGTATTATTGTGACACTATCTCACATAACTTTTCTGATTGTGTAGCAGAAGCAAAAGATGTAAAGGATTTGAAAGGTCAAGAGATTAAAGAACTCATTCAGTCTGAAACTGTGAGTCTTATAGCTGGAGGTGTTGAACTAGAGATTCACAATGCGAACTGAGTCTCAACACCCCACAGATAAGCTTGCGGCTGCGCCCTAACCGATGACTTTTGTCTCTCCAACTCTTAAAGTGCCGTCGTTCCTTTTGCAGTCTCTCGGACAACAAAATCAACCACATCCTCCAACGAACCAGTGCGTTTGTACAAGTCCCGTTGCCGTGCGGCACTGTTCCCTTGCTGCATCGTTTCCTGGACAATTGCATAAACTTCATCCCACTCTCCAAATTCTTCGAGTGCAGGACGCACGAACTCTAAAAACTTTTTGACTAGTTTCTGTGCTGGAACACTACACTCAGCGTTAACATCTACCAGTTCTGCATCCAAACCCCAGCGTGAAGCACTCCAATGAGCAGCACGCAACAGTTCAGGACGCACGGCTTTGTACGGTGCATCTAAGAGTGCTTGTTCGTAACAACTCCGCACTAAGGCGCGTGCCAGTCCTGCCATCATTACCGATTCGTCTATTGTCATGCACATATCTGCAACGCGGAACTCTAACGTTGGGTAACGTTCAGAAGGACGCAAGTCCCAGCAGATTTGTGTTGGTTCCTGAATGGTGTTGGTGGCGATTAGCGATCGCACTATTGCTTGATACTCACTATAAGATTCAAATATATGGGGCGCTCCTGTCATGGGAAGCCGACTGATCAACACTGTTCGGTAACTGGTATAGCCTGTATCCATTCCTAGCCAAAAGGGTGAGGAAGCCGACAGCGCCAGCATTGGAGCCAGCCACAATCGCGCTCGGTTCATCACTTGAACTGCCATCTCGCGATCGCTAAGACCAATATGAATGTGACAGCCCAGTGTGACTAGCTCGTGCATGAGGAGTTGATAATTTTGCACAAGTTTCTGGTAGCTTGGTTTTGGTGTAACCAGTTGCTTTTGCCAATGGGAAAAGGGGTGTGTTCCAGCCGCCGCAATTTGGTAGCCCTCCTTCGCTGCCGCCGCAATTACTTCACCCCGCAAGCGTATCAACTGTGCGCGTACATCCTGTAGCGATCGACAGATTGGTGTCGCAACCTCTATTTGCGACAGACGAAACTCCGGTTTCGCTACCTCGTCACCCAAAGCTGACTGAGCTGTTGGTAAAATTAGCTGCGATCGCGCACAGAGTTGGCGTGTCTGAGGATTGATGATCTGATATTCCTCTTCCACACCAAGGGTAAACTCTTCAGCTTGAGGTGACATGTCAGGCGTTTCCTTTGCTTAGATGCCGTCGTGCTATCAAGTTTCCTATTTCATCCTATTGACAAGGAAACCTAGAAATACCAGTTTCCGCTATCTACCTTCAGGGTAGATGTAACAGACTGTAATGATAACGGAGAATGTAGCTACTTATACGACAATGAAGAAGATTACGTCATGCAGAGCAACGTCGTTACCTTCCCAAGCACTCAGGCTGAAGCGAAGAGTACGCCCACCAATCAATTACCAACCACAGACTACTACGATCGCGCAGAGCAGCAATTCATACAACTGCTCGAAACAGAAGATCTAGACAAAAAACTGGCTGCAAAGCCGAGTATAGCCAGTGACTTTGAAGAGGCACTTGCTACGGCAATTGAAGTTGCTTACACCGGAGCATCCGGAGATGATTGTGCACATCGCTTTTTGCAGCGCGTGCTTTATCGCATTAATCGGCTAAAGCTCTTTTGGTATGACGATCTGCGGCGCTATACCAACGAGCGATCGCTTTACTTGAGAACGGTACGCGACCAAATTGAGGAAGCTTGGCAGGAGTGGGAAGCAGCACAACTCGATGTGGCAGCGTATCAAGGAATAGAGGATATAAGTCAGGCACTGCGCGATCGCTGCGCGGCTGATGTCGATCCTCCTCCGTCCGCTGATGGTCTATTCTATCGCGACGAAGTCGGTGAGGCAGGCTATCGTCGCTTAGTCGCGATTGGCTCCCTTGATGGATTGGTCGAGGCAAGTCAACTCTCCCGCACACTCGGTGGTGTCCCGAATGAAATCCAAGCGGTGCTGACTCGGTTGCTCCTAGAAGAATACGGCGGCGGTCGCCTTGGTCGCAAGCACTCGTCCCACTTTACGACCATGCTTGAGGATCTAGGGATGCAGACCGAACCAGAGGCATACTTCGATCTAGTACCTTGGGAGCTTTTGGCAATCATCAATCATAGTTTCCTGCTGACTGAGTGCAAGCGCTACTTCCTGCGCTATATAGGCGGACTGCTTTACGGCGAACTTTCCGTCCCATCTGGTTTCCGCAACTACCAAGCGGCTGGCGAACGGCTTGGACTATCAGCCTCGGCAATGAGCTATTGGACTCTGCACATTAAGGTAGATGAGTTACACGGGCGCTGGATGTTGGACGATGCTGCCCTGCCACTTGTCGCACAGTATCCCGATGATGCTTGGGAGCTAGTCTTTGGCTATGATCAACAGCGATTGATGAGCGATCGCGCTAGTGCTGCTGTAGCCCGATCAGTACGGGAAGCCGAGCAAACCGCATTAACGAAGGAGGCGAGAATAGATTAGCTAGCTGACTCCCGCAACTCTCCCCGCTCCCCAACTTTCTCTAACGACCATAAATCAACTCTGCCCTTAGTGGGGTGAGCCACTAGTCGCTTTCGCCAACGCTTCTTTTTTGACGATGAGTCGCTGGCGTTTGCGTAACGGCTTTTTGCCTCCTGGAAAACCGTGAAGCAGGGTGTAGAAGCAGGGAATAATAAATAGAGTTAGAACTGTCGCGAGGGATAAACCAGAAAACACGACGACACCCAACGGTTGCAGAAACTCGGAACCTTCTCCAATTCCGAGTGCTAGAGGGAATAAGCCTAAGACAGTGGTAATAGTGGTCATCATGATTGGTCGTAGGCGCAGAGGAGCCGCTTTTAAAATTGCCGCTTGGCGATCGCATTTTTCCCGTTCATAAATTTGGTTCGCCAACTCAACCATGATGATGGCGTTGTTCACAACAATCCCCACTAACAGCACTGCGCCAACAAGTACAGTTGCCCCGATCGCAGTTTTGGTAACATAAAGCCCTAAAATACCTCCAGCAAGGGCAAGTGGCACGGTGAGCATAATCACCAAAGGGTCAATCAGCGAGTTGTACTGCACTGCCATCACCACGAAAACCAAGAACGCCGCTAATCCTCCCAGAACTTTCAGGGACTCTTGCAACTGCCGATTTGTCTCGCTTGCGGAACTAGGGAGTACACTAACGCCTTCAGGGAAGTCCAACTCTGCCAAGACAGCAGTAGTTTGAGCGATCGCATCACTCAACGTCGCTCCCTCAGCTAGATTTCCCGCAATTTGGAAAACCTGTCGCTGGTTAATCCGCTGTACTTCTCCCGGTGCTTGCCCTTCTTCAATCGTCGCCACATCTCCCAGACGAATTTGGCGATTATTGTCTACAAATAAGGGTAACTGCTTTAACTGCGCCGCACGCTGCACAGTTTCCTGATTGAGCTGCACTCGCACATCCACCAACCGATCTCCCCGTTGCAGTTCAGTTGCCACTGAACCCTCAATTGCCGTTTGAATCGTGTCTCCAATCTCCTGAGTTGTTAAACCAAACTCAGCCACACGCTCCCAGTCGGGACGAATCTGCACTTCCGGTTGCCGTTCATCAGCATCAGGACGGAAACGCGCCAAGGTAACCCGCTCATCCAATGCTTGAAGTGCTTGACGTCCTGCTTCTTGTAGAGTTTGGGCATCGGGTCCCTGGAGGGAAACGTCAACCTCTGCACCTCGTACTGGGGAGTTGGAGAGGATAATACCGCGTACTTCCCCCGGACTTACCCGGATGCGAGTATTGACTAAATTTAGCTTTTCCACCTCCTGAGTCACCTGCTTTACAAACTCCTCAACATCAGTATTCGGTTTGAGGGTAATCGTGCTGGAACCGCGCAGGGCATTTTCTGTTGTATTACTACCGAAGAGAAAGCCACCTGATGTTGTAAAAACACTCTCAGTTTCTGGCTGTTGGAGGAGAATGTCATCAACAATACCCATCACTTTTCGGTTAGTTTCCAGAGTGGTGCCAGGAGGAAACTGCGCTCTCAGGTTCGCTTGTCCGGTATCAATTCGAGGCAGAATTTCTTGCGGAATTTGTCCAGCTAAAAAGAGACTACCACCACCAAGGACAATGAACGTGATCGCAATAACAATAATCCGATAACGCAGCACCAAGCCTAGGAAACGCCCATAACTGCGAGTTGCCGCTTCAAACCGAAGGTTAAACTGCTGCAACGGCCAAAATTCACTGGCGCGACTTGACCAGCGTACTGCCAAAAGGCGTGAAGTAAGCATTGGTACGATAGTCAACGCCACCAGCAGAGAAGCCGCGACAGAAAAACTGATAGTAAGAATTAACTCATTAAACAGCAGTGAGACGAAACCACCAATTAGCAAAAATGGCAACACGGCGACCAAATTAGTAGTGGTAGAAGCAACTAGCGCTGATTCTACTTCTTGACTACTGCTTACGGCTTGATTAATTAATTGCCCTTGACTCAGGCGAACGCGGTTGGTTTTTCCTGGTGTCATGCCAGCACCATCAGAAATGGTTTCTAGCATAACGATCGCATTGTCCACGACAATCCCCACACCCAATGCCAAGCCTCCTAGACTAAACACATTGATCGACAACCCAAATAGCTGCATTAAGATAATTGCCGCTAAGGTTGCTAGGGGAATCGCTAAGACAATAATCAACGTTTGACGCAAAGAACCCAAAAATAGGAGAACCGCAAAGGCGGCGAGTCCTGCACCAATTAGTCCAGAACTGGTCACATTAGAAATCGAGTTGCGGATAAATATTGATTCATCCAGCGTTGCTACCAATTCCATATCCTCTGGAATCACACCCGACTGTCGCAGTTCTTCGATGCGTTTTTTTACACCGTCTACCACTTGAATCGTGTTAGCATCTGGCTGCTTCTGAATACTGACTTTAATCGCTGGTTCTCCATTCAGGAAAACAAACACGCGCTGGTCTTCAGTACCATCAATGACTTGGGCAAAGTCTCGTAGGTAAACACGACGAGAAGATTGGGGAGTAGGTAGTAGGGATTGGGAATCGGGGACTAGGGATTGGGACGATTCTCCGCCTCCTGTCGGTACCTCAAATGAGAGATTTTTGAGTTCTTGGGCATTCCGAAAGCGCCCGACTGTCCGTGTCAGGGGTTCCGCATTCTCCCCTCGCAGACGCCCACCAGAGACATCCTGATTGCGATCGCCAAGGGCATCTAACACATCCGTCAAACCGATACCCAGCGCTTGTAAGCGATTAGGGTCAATTTGAACCAACACTTCTTCAGCAGCACCACCAGCGATGTCTACCGCCGCCACTCCTGCCACAACGCCAAGTTCACGGCTGAGTTCTTCATCTGCAAATACCCGTAAATCGACATCCTCCAAAGAAGGCGATCGCAAGGCTAATTCATACACAGGCAACTGAGAAGGGTCAACCTTGAACAAGCGCGGCTGTTCGACAATATCAGGTAAGTTACCTTGAGCGCGGTTAAAGGCAGCCGTAGCATCATTTAAAGCCTGGTCGATATCACCTCCCGGCTCGAAGAACAAGTCTAAACTCACCTGTCCTTCACGGGTTTGGGAATAAACTTGCACCACTCCCTCAGTTGCGCTTAAGGCTTCTTCCAGCGGTTTTGTAATTTCCTCAACCGCCACTTCTGGTGAGACTCCAGGCGCACTCAGCCGCACCCCAATTCGGGGATAGGTAATCGACGGTAGCAAATCGACCTGAATTTGAGGAATGAAAAATATGGCCAGGACAATTACAGCTACGGTAAGTACGAGAGTGCCTATGTGTTGGCGAATCGAGATTGCACTTAGGCTGAACCCAGGTGTTCCAGTATTCTGCATCACTGTTGCTCCTGTTGTTGGGGGGTTCTCGACAAAATACTCAGACGCACCGTTTCACCAGCTTTTAAAGGCTTACCACTGCTGGCAACAAAGCGCTCTCCTGGCTGCAAACCAGAGAGAATTTCTACTTGACCATTGACGCGATCGCCAACTTGCACAGGTCGCGCCTGTACTTTCGCTTCGCTACCTGTACCCGTGACAGTAAACACTGTCCCTTCAGTCGGTTGAGAACGAGGACTTCGGGATGGAATATTACTTCCCCTCTCTCCTGCTTCCCCTGCACCCTCTGCCCCCCTTGCTCCTCCTCTTCCTCGTCCCGCTTCTTGCAGTGCGGTTTCAGGCACTACAACTCTTTCTTGCTTGCTGGAGGCAAAGTTAACTCGTGCTAAAAGTCCACTGCCAATCCGACCATTACTGTTGGGAATTGTAATTTCCACTGGCACCTGACGTGCTGCCTGATCAGCCGCAGGAGAAATACGTGTGACGCTTCCAGCAAATGAATCATCAGGAAAGGCATCTAAGCTCACCCTAACTGACTGTCCAACCCGAATGTTGGCAAGTTCCAACTCTGAAACGGGAACAACTACCTTCACACGGCTAAAGTCACCCAATTTAAGGACTTCTCCTCCCGGCTGAATCAGGTTTCCGGGTTCGCTAATCTGCTCTAAAACAACACCATTGATGGGAGAGGCAATTAGAGCATAGGAACGACGTTCCCGTTCTTGGGCAACAGCGGCTTGTTGTGCTGCTACTCTCCCTTTTGCGGCTTCTACTGCCTGTTGTTCTGTACGGATTTGTTCGAGGGCAGATTGCAGTGTTTGTTGAGCGGTTTGGGCAGCCGTTTGTGCTAATTCTGCTTCTTGCTGGGAAATTGCGCCTTGGTTCCCAAGAGTCTGCCGACGTGCTGCGTCTACTTGAGCTTGCTTGAGTTCAACACGGGCTTGTTCTGCTAAGGCACGAGCATTGCTCACCTGAGTTTGGGCGCGTGCGACTTCTGATTGCAGTGCCCCCAGTTCCGCTTGGGCTTGACTCACAGATGTCATCAACAAGGAGTCGTCTAACTGGGCAACAATTTGACCTTGCTTCACCAAGTCACCTGCACCAACTTGCAGGTTTAGAACTCGCCCTTCTACTTGGGCGCGGAGGGAGACTTCCCGCACGGGTCGAGTGGTACCTGTGAATTCAATTTCTTCTTGAAGGGTTCCAGTTTTTGCGATCGCCACATCTACTGGAGTGACTTGCCCTCCCTGTTGTGAGCCAGGATTACCCGTTTGAGCTTCCGCTTGAGTTTTTGAAAGGAAACCACACCCAGATAGGCTAACGAGCAAGCCCGCCAATACTATTTGGGTTAATGGGTTTGAGCAGACAAACGAACCGGAGGAGGACTTAGGGAAACTGTGTTCAACAGCAGGGTGCTGTTCTACTTGGGATTTGGTGGTGGTTGGATGAGCAGAGGTGGAATTTAAAGACACGATTTAGGTTCCAATTAGGGCATTATTGGTGTGACATCCCTATCGGGATCTAAACGGACAACTGGCTTTTTTTAAATTTAGGTTTGAATCTTAATAATAAATTAAGAAGTATTAAGTAACAAAAATTTACCTCTTAAGTTTGAGTGAGAAGTTATGAGAGTAACCGAGGCTAGGCTTGATTTACCAACATCACTAAAAAAAGATGGCGTTGAGGAGCGATCGCTTTTTTCCTCAAGTGTGAAACGGCACAGCAACCAAAGGCAGCAACGCTAAGAGAACCAAACTCCAAGTCCACGAGCTTGACGGCGTTGATGTTTCTGGTTCCCCTAAAAGTGCCTCAATCCTCTCTTCTAAACGATTGCGAGGAGCCGCACAGCTAAAGGCAGCACAGAAACTTTCTGAGGCTATTACTGGGGCGCTTGCCACCATCAGTAGCGATTCTGCCAGCAGCAAGCTATCTACACGCTCTACTGCCCAACGATCAGCACGAAGTTCCCGTAATACCAGGAGTTCCTGCCACAACGCTTCTGTATTCGGCAACCAGGAAGTACAGTGTCGTAACCAGCCTAGCCAGAAAAACCAGAAGGTATCCCGGTAGTAGTGATGAGCTTGCTCATGAGTCAGTACCGATTCAAGATGCTCCGGTTCGAGAGTCTGCAACAGTCCTTGTGTAACAACCAGAGATGGCTGCCAAAAGCCGATCTGGGCACTGAACAGAACAGGATTATCGACAAGATAAACTGGCTTACCGTCAAGGTCAATTTGGGGATAATTGCGAATGTGTTGCACAGACTGCAACCCTTGAGCGGCTAACTGCAAGCCGAAAAAGATGGACATCGCTACATAGGCGAGAGCGAGACAATAGCTGAACCAGTCGGTGTGCAGTCCAATCATTTGTCCCTGTGGCCCCATGCAAAGCACAGCGAGGGCTGTCATTAGAAGAAGTAGAGGCGGTAAGAGAAATAATAAAAGCGATCGCTGCCAGCGTGTTGTCCAGTTTCCACTAGGTTCAATCCAAGTGCATCGGAGTAACCAAGCTGAGGCTAGGGCAATCAGAATCATCACTAGATGCATTATTGCTCCTCCCTTGCTTGACGTGCCGCTTTTAGGCGAAGTGCGATCGCTTCGATTTTCTCTAAGCTTGCTGCATCCAGGCTATCGGCAAAGGCAGCAACGACATCCGGGTTACCTACAGCGAGAAACTGATTAAGCTGATCGTGAGCTTTGATGACTTGTGCCTCCTCACGAGAAACTAGAGGTTGCCAAGAGAAAGCACGTTCTTGTTTCTCACAACTTAGCCAACCTTTCTGGGTGAGGCGACGTAGCACCGTAGTCACGGAAGTATAAGCCAACTCCCGATCCGGGTCAGCCAAAATCCGTTCATGCACATCCTTGACGGTGGCACAACCCAGTTCCCAGACAATATTTAAAATCTCAGTCTCTAAGGGACCAAGAGAGAGTTGTTTTGGACGGTAATTAGGCAGAGGAGTCATTCGTCATCTTGAGTGTAAGGGTTTCTCAGGCAGTGCAACAAGAGCCTACTCTAAAGTATCGAGCAGTCAGGCTATCCTCTGTCCCCCTATAGACTCTCAATAGTTAACAAAGGTTCAAAGAGTTTCAACTTTTGACGTTTGAGCCACCAACTCAAGATGTTTAACCATAAACCAAGTCACAAGCGAGGTCATTCAACCAACAAGGCGATTCAGTTAAGAGAATATTTTTAGTTTCAAGGTTTAAACCAGGAGGAAACACAAGAATTTCCTTCCCTTGACGCAAAGCTTTACGGTAAAGCGCAAGCGCCTCACTCAAGCAGAAGCAGGGAATGGGAATCCATCTGTCGCTGTAAAAATAAACCACAACTTGAAGAGTTGTCTGCTCCCCTTTTGGGAGTGGAAGTTGCCAGGGCGAAACCACAAACAATAAACCTTAGCTTTTTAGTCTGTCCACTTACTGTAATGACCGTCATACATATGTAATAAGAACTGTCCGAGGAGATAGGTCTAGAGTAGTATCTTTGGACACATTATGCCTCTCCCTCTCGACCTTTAGGCTTACCTCAGTCAAGAGTTAGTAATACAAAATTATTTCTACAGGTACGGGCAAAAGGTAAAAGGGAAAGGAATATTGCAAGAAGGCAGAAGGAAGGGGGCAGAAGGCAAAAGGTCGAAAGGCTTATACGTCTCAGTTTTGGCTCTGTTGTTAACTGGTCACTTATTTCCGCCATGCTGCAATATAATCATTCCTTTCCCCATGACATCATGTTGTCATCACTCTGGTACAACAGGATGTCATGGGATAAAACCCCCTGGTTAATAGGGGTCACCACACAACTGCTTAAGTTCGGCTTCGGGTTGACCTAGATGCTGCTGGCGACAAAGTAAGACTTGACCTGCTCGCTGTTGATAGTAGATTCGATGAGCAAACCAACCTAAAGGTGCGCCTGCAATTATGCCAATCACTAAACCAGTAGCGAGACTGGAAATAAGGTTTTTTCGAGTGATTCTATTGTGTTCTGCTCTCGTAATGTGGTCGTGTTCTGTTCGAGTAGCGTGATCGTGAGTCATTTAAAACTTCTCCTCTAAACCGCGATTCCCTAAAGAAAGCAAATCTTAGAAGAAGTGACTTCCCTCTTTCTGCTTATCACGTTGAGATAAGCTGATGACGTTGAGCCAGCAAAGCCGTTTTCACTTTCTCATACTCCGTTTTCGCCTGTAATACTTTTACTGGTGTATCAGTAAGCGTACCTGTACGGGCGATCGCTTCTAAGTCCCCGCAAAGTTGGGCAAAGCTTTTCGCACCTAGCATGGCGCTAGTTGACTTAAGGGAGTGAGCTGCCCACTCCAACTCCGATGCATCTTCTTGGGCGATGGATGTAGCGATCGACTGCAACAACTTTGGCGTATCTTCCAAATAGCGATCAATTACCTTGATCAAGATTTCGTCTTCATCCAGCATTTCTTGGACTTCTCGAAATGCCGCAATGTCAAACGCCTCTCCTTCTACAGACTCTGGCTCGACTTCAACCGTAGGAACAAGACGCTCCTGAATCACTTGACAGTTGCTCAAGACGCGACTGAGTTCCTCCACACGAATCGGCTTACTAACATAATCATCCATGCCTGCGTCCAGGCACATCTCGCGATCGCCTTGCATCGCATTGGCTGTCATTGCAATAATCCGAGGACGTTGAGCAAGTGACCATTCACTAACGATGCGACGTGCAGTTGCTAAGCCATCCATCTCCGGCATCTGTACATCCATAAGTACCACGTCATAAGGCTGACGGCGCAGTGCCGCTAGTACCTCCAAGCCATTACCTGCCACATCCGCCCGATATCCCATCCTTTGTAGTAGGTGTAGCCCGACTTGCTGATTGACAACATTGTCTTCGGCTAAGAGAATTCGTAACGGCAAGCGTTGGGCCAAGTGACAGTCAATCTTTGAGGAAATTGAGCAGGTTGATCGAACTTTGATGGGCTGTCCGACGATTGCCTCAATCAAGACATCATAGAGCTGAGACTGTTTAATCGGCTTGTTGAGGAAAGCCAGAAAATCATCCTTCACAAAGTTATGGCTATTTGACCCCGCTATGCGATCGCTAAGTTCTGGCTTCCCAATCGTGGTCAGCATGATTAAGATTAACTGTTGACATCCGGGCTGTTTGCGAATTTCCGCCGCAAGGTTTAGCGCGTCCATCTCTATCATCTGCATATCCAGAATGGCGAGGTCAAATAGTTCTCCTTGACGCAGCCACTCTAGAGCTTCTGAACCTGACTCAGCCACACGAATCACCATTCCCCAAGACTGCCCCTGCATCGTCAAAATTTGACGATTGGTTGCATTTTCATCCACAATCAGCAACCGCTTACCGACTAGCTGGGGTTGGGGAACATCAAGCTCATTCTCTTGAGGACTCTCACGCGCTTGCGTGACGAGGGTGAAATAAAAGGTCGAACCCTGACCCACTTCACTTTCTACCCAAATTCTACCCCCCATCATTTCACTCAATCGTTGGGAGATGACCAACCCTAATCCAGTGCCTCCATAGTTGCGCGTTGTCGAGGAATCAACCTGGCTAAAGGCTTGGAACAGGCGACCTAGACGCTCAGCAGGAATACCAATACCTGTATCCTTAACAGCGAATTGAATCTCGTAACGAGGGGAGGGAGTAGGAGGAAACAAGGAAGATTTTTCTTTCATGTCTCCCGTGTCTTCCCAATTCCCGATTCCCAATTCCCGATTCCCCAATACATTAGCCACAACTGAAACAGTGACTTCTCCTGTCTTGGTAAACTTAACCGCGTTACTGAGCAGATTGACTAAAATCTGACGCAGACGAGTAACGTCTCCCAAAATCGTGGTTGGTGTTTTTGGGTCAATGAGATAGGCGAGTTCTAGCCCCTTCTCTGCGGCTTTCGGTGCGAGGAGGTCGAGGGATTCTTCGATACAGGTACGCAGTTTGAAAGGGTATTTTTCTAGTTCGAGTTTGCCTGACTCGATTTTGGAGAAATCAAGGATGTCGTTGATGATCGTAAGCAATCCTTCACCACTGCTGCGAATCGTTTTGGCAAAGTCTCGTTGTTGTGGTGAGAGTTCCGTATCGAGCAACAATCCTGTCATGCCGATAACGGCGTTCATCGGGGTGCGGATTTCGTGGCTCATTGCTGCTAAGAATTCACCCTTAGCTTGGTTTGCCGCTTCAGCCGCTTCTTTTGCTTTTTGTGATTCTTCTTCTGCTCGCTTGCGCTCAGCAAGTTCGGCTGATAACTGATGATACAGTTCCGATTGCTGAACCGCGATCGCAACCTGGGTTGCCAATTGTTGTAGTAACTCAATGGCTGAAGACTTCCACTGCCGAGATTCGCCACAGTGGTGGGCAAGTAACAGTCCCCAGAGTTTGTCTCCTTGCAGAATCGGTACTGTAAGACTTGCGACTACCTGAAACTGAGCCAGGAAGTCAACGTAGCAGGGCGTTAGACCAGCTTTATGGACATTCTCAATGACACTCACACGACCTTGTTGATATTTCTCGGTGTAAAATTTTCCAAAACAAGGGTCAGAAATCATCGTTCCTAAAACAGCATTCCATCCAGGAGTGACAGACTCAACAACAACCATCCCACTCCAGTCAGGATTGAAGCGGTAAATTAGTACCCGATCAGTCTGGAGGAACTGTCGCACTTCCGTAACGGTAGTATTGAGAATCTCCTCTAAATCTAAGGACTGGCGTACTCGCAGTGCGATCGCGCCAACTAAACGCTCCCGTTCCGCTTGCTGCTGAAACGCAACTTCAGAACTCTTGCGTTCTGTAATATCGGTACTAGTCCCAATCAAACGATAAATTTGGGAGTTAGCATCACGTAGAGGAGTTAGACTCGTCAACCACCACATCTCTAACCCTTTGAAGGGTAGACATTCCTCGTAGGAAATTGTCGCTCCAGCCTCCACACAAGCGCGATAGCGCCCACTCACAGTTTGAGCAGCCTCCAGGGGCAATACTTGCTCAGGACTTTTGCCACGAAGCTCCTCTGAACGCAAACCTGTCAGGTGTTCGTGAGCCGGATTCAAGCCCACATAACGAAACTCCCCATTCTCCAGGACATCAACAACAAAGATCGACTTTTCTACGCCATCGTAGATACTGCGTAAAAACTCTTCATTTTCTCGCAAAGCCGCCTCTGCCTGCTTGCGTTGAGTGATATCGCGCACAATGCAGACGGCTTCATCAACACCACTTTTGACAATACGCACTTCATAGTGATAGATGCCATCAGGCTTTTTAAATTGATGCTCATACGTCTGCAATTCCCCTATTTCGACAGCCATTTCTAGAAGATGCAGATGATGCTTCTTTGCCTCTTCAGATATCGGTAAGTCGCTGATATTACTTCCAATTACTATCTCTGCTGGGATGAATACATTACTTTCTGTCGCCTTGAAATCCAAATACGTTCCATCGACTCGTTGACGGAACATGAGGTCAGGAATCGCATTCAGCAGCGCCCGCATCTGCTCTTCACTTTGGCGCAAGGCTTCCTGAGTGTTGAAAAGCTCAGTAATATCAGTATGGGCACCCACCATACGAATCACTTTGTCATTGGCATCTTTCAGGTGAGTGGCTCGTGAAAGGATGTAAACTGTTGAGCCGTTTTTGTGATAGAAGCGTTGCGTTACGAGAAAGCGTGAGACTTTGCCGCAGTTGTAATCTTCTATCAGCTTTAATGCCGCAATTCGATCTTCCTCATAGATGACTTTTTCCCAGGAAACCAATTCGTTGGGCAATTCATAGTCAAGGTAGCCCAGCATCTCCTTCCAGCGTGGAGAGTAATAAATTTCGCCAGTTATGAGGTTCCAGTCCCAAAAACCATCTTTCGAGGCTTGGGTGACTAGATCAAAACGTTCTTTTGTTGCTGTGAGTTCCTCTTGGAGACGTTGGTGTTGAAGGGAAGGCAGAGGGTGCTGGTGCCGGGAACCTGCGTCCCGGCAAGGAAGCACCCCGGAGGGGCAGAAGGCAGAGGGTGCGGTGAAAAGGAACCTGCGTCCCGGCAAGGAAGCACCCCGGAGGGGCAGAAGGTTCTGTGCAGGCGGGGATTCTAAACCCTGCTGAACGGGAACCCCTAAAACGTTGTTCGGTGGGGGATTGTGACCCTTGCTCCGCAATGGTTCGGCTATATGACTCGTGCCATCGGCAGACGCTCGTTCGACGAAGTCGTCCCCGTTCCCCGTTGGCGCAGCCTTCTCCAAAGGAGTAGGGGTTCCCGAAGGGTAGGGTAGACTTGCTACCACTGACGCTCCTACGTCGCTATCGCTTCGCGTCACGCTATTGGGATAAATCCCTCCTGCCTTCTGCCCTCTGCCCTCTGCCTTGTTTTCCTCGACAGTTTGCTGCAATTGTTCAATTATGCCAAGCAGTTGCATTGGCTCAAGCGATCGCAATAAATCCTCTTGAGTGAAGACTCCTAACCAATTTTCTGGCTGTTCCCACACTATTAAGTGTTCACTCTGCCATAGGTGCAGCATCTTTTGATTGGCTGTCCACAATGACTCATCAGGACTCAAGCCATACAAGGGTGTCCTCATCACCATATGCGCTTGAGTTTTCGACAAATCAAGCCCTAGCAGCGAGAGTTGGACAAGCTGGATAATGTCGCGTTCTGTAATTAGCCCTACTGGAATTAACGATTGCAACTCAGTTTGGTCTTTTATCGGAGCAAGGTGTTGCGCTCCATTCTCCCTCTCTTTATCACCTCGCCTCTCCTGGGTCAGCACCACGTAGCTCACATCATGAGTTACCATCAGGCGGGCAATACTCAGGATAGAGCTAGTTGAGAGAGCCTGAATAATTGTGGTTGTCATCACCATCTCTACCTGTTGCAATTTCAGGAAATTGAGCAGTGATAGCCCTCTACATAAACTCTCAGAGGTAATCACTCCCAACAGTTGACCCTCAGAACCTAAGACAGGTAGGTGATGAATTTGATGTTGATGAAAAAGCGATAGTACTGTGAAAAGATTACAGGACTTCGAGAGAGTCAGGGTAATTGGCGATCGCGTCATCACCTCTGCAATCTTTATTTCCCTGAAGTTCACCTCACAAGCGGTTAGCTGAACCAAGTCCTGTGCCGTAAATACCCCAACTAACAAATCTTGTTCCATCACCAAGACGCAAGTCGATGGCGCAGCACACTTGTAATTAGCGATCGATGTCTGCCTTGTTATAGCGTCTTCTAAGTGCTGAGTCTCCACCAGAGAAATTGACGCAGCACTGGACAAAGCATTAGTTTTTCCCCCTTTCCCCATTAAGGCAATGACATCTAATAGTGGTGTCTCAGGAGAAATCGTTAGGGGATGAGAAGCGATTAGCTCCTCTAAGGACGGTAAATTAACAAGGGCAGGGTCAGGCTGCATAGTAGTTCCATTGTATGCTTGCATTGGGAGATGCCAACCTCTTTACGGTTATACTTCAGAATTTTTTCTTTATCTAAAGAGGGCTTAAAGAAACTACAACTAATTATGATGCTTTTGTAAAAATCTTTTTTAGACAGTAGATGTCTAATTTCTAAACAAAATCTTAAACACAGAAAACAAAATAAAAGTAATTTAAATACAAAATACTCCGAATTTTATTGTTTAACACTAGATTTATTACATAGTTTATTAAAAGAGTAGGGTGAACAAAAATGCCCACCCTACTCTTTTTTATGCTAGCTTGTACGCGCTCTGGAATCTAGCGTTTTACTGGGGATTAGCACCCATTGCGATTACTGCACTACGCATGAAGTTAATCCGCTGCTCAAAGTCCAGTTGTTTGACGCTATTTGTAAACTCTTGAGTTTCAGTGGGCAGTTGGTAGTCAGAAGGTACCTGAATAACCGTGCCTTTTTCCATCCCTTGTGCTAGACGCAGCCACACATCCAGCTTACCGCTGGAACTCAAAGAGCTATAGGTATGGCTGATCTGAGTATCTGCACAGCTAGCAATATCGCGCTGCGCCTGTAGCTGTTCTTCTGGCGATAAGGCTTGAATTTGATCGAATACAGCTTCAGCGGTTGTTTGTGCAGAAGTTGCATTCGCTGGATCTAATTGGTCTTTGATGTCTAAATAACCAAACCATAGTATGGCGAGTTGGGTATCAACATCGAAGCGCTTAAAGGATTCGAGAGTTTGTTTTGTGATATCGTCAGTTGCAAAAGTCATTTGAATCTCCGATTGAGTTTCCGATTGAATTACTAATGGATGGCTCAGTTTTCTGAGCGGCTGAGGTGGCTTTCTTGCCCCTCTTTACAAAATTTAATAAATTACCGATGATCGGTTAACCTGGCTACAGGCAGATATCGAGGTCACTGCTAAAGGCAGATGAAACAGTAGAGTTTTAATGAATTTTCTTTACAAAATTCCATAATGCGATCGCTTTAAAGCTTGATCGTTGATTTAGTTGTTCGTCATGTTGATGAAGAAGTAGGGGAGGAGTCAGGAGTTGCTCCAAGTACAGAAGAGGATAAGGATAGCCATGATGTCTCATCCAATTAGAAGGTTGTTCAACTCTCTTGCCCTGCTTTTATGCAGTGTTGGTCTATTCTTGAGTGCCTGGATTGTCATACCCGCTCCCACAAGGCGCCTACTTCCGTTGGGGGTTGGTGCGCCAGAAGTGAGTCCTTGGTTACTGGTACTCAATGCGATCGCTTTTGCCACTGTGCTAGTTGTGTCTTCACGGGTGAAGCGACAGCGTCGTTGGCTGTATCGCCTAGGTTTGTTTGCGACTTTACTGGGGTTATTCTGGAGCGCACTGCCACTGTTGCAGTTGCCTGCAACCGCGCAGCGTATGGCAGCAGCAATGGTTGAGGGACTAGGCGCAGACTACATGGCAAAAATTCCGAGTGAAGTACAGCAAATGCGATCGCCCAAGTTGCCTCGACAAATGCGATCGCAACCCTTTGTCCTTACTGAGGTCTTTACAGGCATTAAACTTGGTGAAGTCCGCTACACACCTAACATTCAGTTTGCTGCCCCAGACAACGTGCCATTAAGCCTAGATATTTACCAGCCTCCAAAACCAGGACTATATCCAGCACTTGTCGTAATTTATGGGGGTAGTTGGCAAAACGGTGACCCAACACAAAATGCTAGTTTCAATCGCTATATGGCAGAGCGAGGTTACACTGTTTTTGCGATTGATTATCGCCATGCCCCACGCTACCAATTTCCAGCGCAATTAGAGGACGTACAAGCGGCATTAACCTTCATTTATCAGAATGCAGCTAAGTACGAAGCTAACCCCAAACGCATTGCCTTACTTGGACGTTCTGCTGGAGGACACCTAGCAATGCTTGCGGCTTATCAACCTGATGCTCTACCCATCCGAGCCGTTGTTAGCTACTATGGACCATTTAACCTAACAAGTGGCTACAAAGACCCACCCTATCCCGATCCGCTCAATGTACGTGCTGTCTTGGAAGCATTTTTAGGAGGGACACCAGATGAGCTACCGGAAGAATACGCCAAAGCTTCACCTGCAAGTTATGTAACACGCCCACTCCCACCAACGCTCTTAGTCCATGGAAGCCGCGACAATATTGTCGAAGTACGCTTTGCACGGAATATGTACAATCGTCTGGGTGCAACTGGGACTACCCGCGTCTTGCTCGAAATTCCTTGGGCAGAACACGCCTTTGATGCGATCTTTAATGGACTCAGCAATCAGCTAGCACTCTACTACACAGAGCGTTTTCTGCATTGGGCGCTCAAATGAGTTTAAAGAGAATAGCACTTCATCTGAGTAAGGGGGCTGAAGTATAAAACAAAAACTTTGATTAATTAAACTGCCTATAAAGGTATTGCTCTTAATCGGTGGTCAATAATCTATGAAATCTTTAAAGAAGCTTTACTTTATGACGAGCGATCGCAATTATTATAAAAACACAAAGGTAAAACTTTGATTCAAGAGTAAGTTTGTCGCTCTTTACACTTAGAATCAACGTCACCCAAGCAGTAAGACTAGGAATGCATCTCCACAAAGCGCTCTAGTTATTTGACCACTACAGCTTTGACAAAGCAGTTTTTTATAAGCATAATAATGGGTTCTCCTCTGAAGGAATTCATCAGGGCACCAGCTATCGGCACTGGCAAAGCAATAGAAATTGAGAAATTTTCCTTGCCATTAAAACCTATGCCTGTATAAAGCTCATAGTATAGTTTCCTTTTGTAAACAACGGTTTGGTAGGGTGCGGACATAAATGACTTCTTACTCAATGCATTTGTCTTAACTAATTGTGGTTTCATCCTCATGACAAACCAACTGAATTTGACTTTTCCAGCAGTCAAACACCGCTTATTTGCCAGCGGAGTAAGTTCTAGAGAGCGTACTAAAGCTTTGGTTTTAGCACTCTGCTTGAGCATCATTCCTGCATTGGGTATTGGAGCAACAGGCTACCACTTTGCAAACCGAGCTGCCACCAAACCAATTGCCCAAGTTGAGTCAGGGGAAACAAAGGTTTCACCAATTCTTCAAAAAAACCTACTGCTTGAATTAGCGCTCTTTAGTGGAGTTGCAGGGGTATTAGCAAATGCGATCGCATTACTCGTTTATCGCCATCGCCTCAGTTCCGTAAAGCCTTGCTCTGAGAAAACGCTATTATTTGGTGATATTGCCTCCCAAAATCAACCGATCAATCTTCACTCTCTCTATCAACGAACCGTTGAGGGAGCAAGAAAAATCCTCAATACTGATCGGGTAATTATCTATACCTTTGACGAGAACTGGAATGGAACTATTACCGCTGAATCCGTTGCACCGGGATTAATTCAGTCGATTGGGAATGAAATTGTAGACACCTGCATGAAAGACAGCAAAGGTGGACTCTACAAAAATGGTCGCATCTGTGTCATTAACGACATCTACGAAGCCGACTTGTCAGCGTGCCACATTAAATTGTTGGAACACTATCAAATCAAAGCCAACATGGTGGTACCAATTCTCCAAGATGACCAACTTCTTGGCTTAATCATTGCTCATCAGTGTGACAAAGCACGGATTTGGCAGCAAGACGATATTGATTTCTTCGTGCAGTTAGCCTCACTTATTTCACTGCGATTGAGTCGCATGAACTTTCTGGAACAGAAAGCTGAAGCCAAACAGGTTAGTTTATTTTCTAACGTTGCTTTGCGTATTCGTGAATCTCTCAATTCAGAGGAAATTTTCATCACAGCCGCTACAGAAATTCGACAAACCCTTAATGTAGATCGAGTCCTTGTCTGTCGCCTTAACCCAAGCCTCAACGAAGGAGAAGTCGTCGCAGAGTCAGTTGTTTCTGGTTGGTCGTCAACATTTGGATTGCAACTGGCTAATCTTGGTATAGCAGAGCGTGATCTGGAGTTGTTGAAGAATGGTTTGAACCATCCCATCAGTAACGTCATTGAAGAATCGACTCACAACAACACTGACAAAATTCTTGCAGCACAATACCAAGTTAAGTCAAGTTTAATTGCCCCAATTCGGACAAACAAACAGCTCCAGGGTTTAATCATTGCTCATCAGTGTTCTACAACACGCACCTGGGAACAGCCGACAATTGACTTATTTGAGGAGTTAGCCACCCAAGTTAGCTTGGCGCTGGAACAAGCAACCCTTTTAAAAAGTGTGGCAACTGAAGCGAAGCGAACACAACTCTTGGCAGACTTTACCTCCCATATTCGTCAGTCGTTCAACTCACAAGACATTTTCAGCACTTCAGTCAAGTCGATTCAACAAACCCTAAATGTTGATCGTGTACTAATTTATCGCTTCAATCCTGAGGGTAGGGATGGAACAATCACATCTCAAGCCGTTTCCTCCGATTGGACACCGACTCCAGAACACAATCTCAATCAATTGTTTCAGGAAGAAAATTTCCAAGGCTATCGCATGGGTAGCCTCTGGATTGCCCATGATGTTTATCAAGCCGACCTCACCGCTACTCACCTCAGGCTCTTGGAAAACCTGCAAATTAAAGCCAGTATGGTTGCGCCGATTCTCTCCGGTGATGAGTTAGTTGGTTTATTGTGTGTTCATCAGTGTTCGGAGCGTCGGGATTGGCAGCAACCAGAATTTTATTTACTTAAACAGTTAGCGGCTCAAATTGGCTATGCTCTTGACCAAGCCAAGCTCATTGAGCAAGTTAATCTTGTTTCTGAGCAGCAAAATCAGCAAAGCGAGGAACTGCGACGTCAACTGCTTATCTTGATTCAAGAGGTTGAAGGAGCCGCTAAAGGTGATTTAACCGTTCGCGCTGAAGTGACAGATGGTGAGTTGGGTACCGTTGCTGACTTTTTTAATGCAATTATTGAAAGCTTGCAAGGGATTGTGACACAGGTCAAACAAGCAACAACTCAGGTTAACGCTTCTCTTGGAGACAATGAAGAGGCAATCCGACAACTGGCAGATGTTGCCTTCCAACAGGCTCAAGAGACAACGCGAACCTTGGATTCAGTGAAGCAAATGACTCGTTCGATTCAAGAAGTGGCAGATAGCGCTTGCCAAGCGGCGGCTGTGGCGCGTACAGCCTCGACAACAGCCGAAACAGGTGGAGAAGCAATGGATCGCACAGTGCAAAAGATTTTGAACTTGCAGGAAACAGTCGCCCAAACGGCTAATAAAGTGAAGCGTTTGGGTGAATCAACTCAAGAAATTTCTAAGGTGGTTTCTTTAATCAACCAAATTGCTTTGCAGACAAACTTGTTAGCCCTCAATGCCGGGATTGAAGCGGCACGAGCGGGTGAAGAGGGTCAGAGCTTTGCTGTAGTGGCTAAAGAAGTGGGTGAACTGGCAGCCCGTTCTGCGGCAGCGACTAAAGAAATTGAACAAATCGTGGAAAAGATTCAACTAGAGACGAGTCAAGCCGTTGAGGCGATGGAACTGGGTACATCTCAGGTTGTTGAAGGTACTCATCTGGTTAATGAGACAAAACAAAGTCTTGCTCAGATTGTGGAGGTGTCTCGCCAGATTGACCAGTTGATTACCTCGATTTCTGTTGCTACAGTGTCTCAAGTAGAAACATCGTCTGTTGTGACGGATTTGATGAATGAGATCGCCAAGGTTTCGGAACGGGCTGCCGAGTCTTCGCATCAAATTTCTGACTCGTTGCAGCAAACTGTGGAGGTGGCACAGCAACTACAAGCGTCTGTGGAGGTGTTTAAGGTGGATACCGAGAAGTCTCAAAAGCGATCGCTATGGGAAGGCGATCGCAATTTGCCTCTTTGATACAGCAAAGGACTCTTCGTTCAATACGATCGCCTTCATTCTCAAGCAGTACTTTGTTACTTGAATGATTGGTATTCAGAAATAGATTTGACCAAAACCTTGCTTTTCACACCGCTACTAATGATTCATCTTCTTGCCAAGAAAGCAAGGTATCAAGTTTGCCTGATTCTGTAAATGTTCTAGCAGCCAGTAAGCAAGGAAGCAAATCAACACATATCTTGGCTGGATAAATTCCTTCTTGTCCACCAATAACTAGCTTTTCTGTAGCATTAGGTTTTGATAAATCAACCAAGTTATGGAAACTCATATTATCGAAAGTTACTGAGACAACATAATTTCCCGATTCACCCCCGCCAATAGTCATGTATGCCTCGTCATCTACTCCCAATGTCACTAAAGTTTTGCTCTTGCCGTCTAATTCACGGATGGCTGCTTCTATTTGATTCCAGTCTGGGTTTTCAATGAAGTCACTTTCATTTCGGTTCCCAACCCATTTTTCAACTGATAAGTCTAATACAAACATTATTGGCTCCTTCTGTTTGGCGGTTTTACAGTTATTGTCTTACTTTCGCTTGGAGTAATAGTTTCTAATTCTTCTATACCTAACTGCCAAGCCATAGAATTGACACCCCCTCTTATACCGCAAGCAGCGCAAAGATCGCGATCCACAATCAAACGAGCTTTACCACCTTTAATGCCTGCATCCGCTGCTTGTTGAAAAGCATCAGCCTCAGCGTGGGTTTTAGTAATGGGATTGACTTTGAAAGTTATCTGTCGAGGATGGGGATTACTAGCAGAATTGATACCGAAGAAAGTTTGACCGCCTATTTCTAGTTTGGCGATGGTTGATTTATCTATTTCACTTCCAGCAGGGGGTAAATCGAGGCGTTGTCTATATTCAGCTAGTTCTTCAAAAATACTAATAGTTTTTTCCTTCGATATCGAAAATGTTTGCTTCGACTGCTTCACAGTGAATTCGTCTAGCTGCCCCTTAAGCCGCTTATAGCATTCAGATGGTATATTTCTATCATCAGTTTTTAAAGGTAAAAAAATCAATCCTTTACTACAAGTCCATCCCACTACAAGAACGAATTCTTGGCTAGGATCATACTTAGAAATTAATTCTTGGCAGTTTTTCCGATCCTCAGTTTGCTTCAAATATTTGGACAAGCCGTACTGATACTCACCTAAGTATTTAAAAGGAAATTCCCCAGAATTCCAGCTTGGTATGCCTAACGCCTCCCACCCTCCTTTACCCAAGAGGACATGAACGGCACCACGTCCTTGTTCTAAATAACCCTTCCAGGCAAAAGCTGCAAAAAGCTCGAAATCTTCTGCTATGAGTCTACAAATAGGGTGAGGTGGGTTTAATGGGTCAGCCCATTCAACACTAGCCCTTAAATCTAGTAATTTATTCAGTGGTGACGCTGGTTCCTCTGCCTGAAGCCCAAGTTTTTGGTAATTCTCTGGTGGGGTACTGGAAGTCGAATTGTAGCGTAGGCTAATATGCCCATCCCTGCCTCGCCATTCAAGGATAATCGCTACCTGTCGTTCTGGATCATATTCATTCACTATCTTTTGAACTTTATCGGCTTGCATCGCAGCCCAAAGTCCACGCATCATCTCCTGACGAAATATCTCTCGCTCGTCTATGTACTGAACAGAAAAATTACCTCCAAGCAGAACTATCTTATTCAACTTAATGATAAGTGCCCCACGTCCTTTCTCTAAATAACCTTTCCAAGCTTCCCCTGAAAGACGTTCCCAATTTTCCTCAATGAAGCGTATTAAGGATTTCCTGTCAGCTCCTTCTCTAGCAAATTTTTTTAAAGGATGAGATTTTGTTGAGAAGTTACTCTTTATTAAAATTTTATTTTCGCCAAAACCTTTGCCACGACTCATCTCTTTCATCCTGATGTTTTGGAGAATACTAAATCTTATCCCTCACCCAAGCTCGAAATGATTTCAGCAAGGCAATTTCTCCAGAAATTTTACTCTGCTCAATAAACCGACTCATCTCAGCCACCGATACTAGGGAAAAGGCAAGGCTAAACTCACACTCAACATACTGCTCCTCAGCTAGCTGATAGAATTTCAAAACTCGTCCATCATATCTCCAAAGCTCTGGTATACCTAGTGCTGAGTAAATTCCGAACTTGTTAACAGAACTACTAGTAATGTCGATTTCAATGGCTAAGTCAGGTGGCGGATCGGTTTCTAAATCTAGTTCTTGCCTACCTCTGACCACTGGTTCATTCTGGATGTAGTAACAGTTATCTGGTTCTATCCCTCGATTGGTTAATTTCCGCTTTAGCGTTGTAGAACCAGCACTTTTTATTTCAATATCAAGTTCTTCAACTAAGGCAAAGATTAAGCGATCAAACTGAACTTTTGGATTTTCGTGTTCGTAAAGAGGAGTCATGATTTCCAAGGTGCCGCAGTCATAAGCAAACCGTGAACCTCTATCTTCACCTGTCTCTTTCAGCAAGGCTTCAAAGGTTTGCCAACTAATGTTTTGTAGTACAGTTCTTTGCTCAGCTTGAGTTAAGGTAGTAACCATCTCAATCTTGGATAAGTTTTAGAACATGAAAGGGTGAGCAATGCCCACCCTTTAAACATAACTGAAGATACTTTATAGTTTCCTTTCAGTCCATAATGTTGCCGAAAAAGTCGATCGTGTCCTTGAGTGCAGTAATGAAGGCATCAATATCTTCACGGCTGTTGTAGAAGTACAAACTCGCCCGTGCTGTACCCGATACGCCTAAAATTCGGTGTAGGGGTTGAGTGCAGTGATGTCCTGAACGAATCGCAACACCTTCTTGATCGAGAAGTGCAGAAATATCGCTAGAGTCGAGTCCTGGAAGTGTAAAAGATGCGAGTGCTGCTCTACCTTTACCGTCTTCTGTCGGTTGTGGACCATAGACTTTTAGTTCAGGAATGCCGTGCAGTTGCTTGAAGAGATAGGCGGTTAGTTCTTCTTCATAGGCGTGGATTTTGTCCATGCCTAAGTTTGATAGATAGTCTACTGCTGCACCTAGCGAGATCGCTTCTCCAATTGCCGGAGTTCCGGCTTCAAATTTGTGGGGTAACTCCGCATAAGTCGAATGATCAAGGAAGACTTCGGCAATCATCTCGCCACCACCCATGAAGGGAGGCATTGCCATAAGTAGGTCGAGTTTCCCATACAGGAAGCCTATACCTGTTGGAGCGCACATTTTGTGACCGGAGGCAACCAACCAATCACAGTCCATTGCCTGGACATCAATCGGCATATGAGGGACACTCTGGCAAGCATCGATTAATACCTTAGCGCCGTGACGGTGTGCGATCGCAATAATCTCTTCAACTGGATTAATACAACCCAAGGTATTAGAGACATGAACCACACTTACCAGCTTGGTTTTATCTGAAATTAGCTGCTGAAAATGCTCTAAGTCAAGCTCACCTGTCTCAGTGAGGTTTACGTGCTTGAGTACTGCACCTGTTTTCTGAGCAATGAGTTGCCAAGGAACAATGTTGCTGTGGTGTTCCATCACAGAGAGAATAATCTCATCTCCCGGCTGCAACGTGTTCAATCCCCACGTATAGGCAACTAAGTTAATCGCTTCACTGGCATTACGGGTGAAAACAATTTCTTGCCGCGAGGCAGCATTTACGAAGCTAGCGACTTTATCCCGTGCGCCTTCATACGCTTCTGTCGCTCTCACACTGAGGGTATGAGCGCCTCGGTGAACGTTGGCATTATCCCGTTCGTAGTAGTGGCGTAGGGCATTCAGTACTGCCAGAGGCTTTTGGGAAGTGGCAGCGTTGTCGAGATATACCAAAGGTTTGCCGTTGACTTCCTGATGCAAAATAGGGAAGTCTTGGCGCACTTTGGCAGCGAGTGTTCTTTCCTGAGCAATCGTCATGGGTTATCAGTTAATGGTTGTTGGTTATTGGTTAATGGTTGTTGGTTATTGGTTATTGACAAACAACAAACAACCAACAACAAGCAACTATGACATCCTGCATGAAACACACTGAGCCAGTCTATGCTGTAGCGAAGCTACAGGAATGCGATTAAGAATCTCAGCCGCAAAGGCATCAAGCAACAACTCGCGGGCGTTGGCTTCATTCAGTCCACGGCTTTGCAGGTAGAAAACTTCATCGGCATCCAGTTGGCTTACCGTCGCCCCGTGAGAACATTTCACTTGGTCAGCAGTGATTTCTAGTTGGGGTTTGGTATCAACACGGGCTTTTGGTGATAGCAGTAAGTTGCGGTTTAGCTGACCCGCGTTCGTAAATTGTGCCGCTTTCGGGACAAACACCTTACCATTGAAGACCGCGTGACCCCGGTCGTCCACGATACATTTATGCAACTGATTGCTGATGCCGTGGGGATGATTGAG
This sequence comes from Symplocastrum torsivum, assembly GCF_059505465.1. Lineage (NCBI taxonomy): Bacteria > Bacillati > Cyanobacteriota > Cyanophyceae > Oscillatoriales > Microcoleaceae > Symplocastrum > Symplocastrum torsivum. The sequence continues at coordinate 53,109 of NZ_JCACKQ010000039.1, forward strand.
AGCGATCGCACTATGGGTGTCAGCCACTTGTTCACCGCCAATCATCGTCAACCCGTTTAAAGTCGTTTCCGTGCCTTCACCTGTCTGAAAGACTTCTAAATGATGGCGAGACAGTTTTGCCCCTAGCGTGATGGCATTGCAGGTGTAGCGGCTATTTCGAGCTTGTGCGATCGCACTTTTGCCAATATGAATTGCATCAGCCGCGTCTCTCTGACTCCGGGTATGAGTCACTTGAGCATTTTCCTCTACCCAAATCTCTGTCACCGGATTTGTGAAATAGGGACGATTCACAGGAATATCTGGACACCCTTCTACACTAGTGACATACGACTCAATTACATTCAATTGAGAGCCTGTTTCAGCTACCACCAAACAACGAGGCTGGAAAATAATCGGCACCTCATCGGTAGTCGAGATAAACAACACATGAATCGGTGTTTCTACTACCGTATTCTTCGATACCCAAACCACAGCGGCATCTGTTAAACCCGCAGTATTCAGCGCCGTGAATAGTTCTGTTGCGCCTTGTTGCTGGGCGAGATATTCACCAACTCTTGAGCGATGAGTTACAGGTAATTGAGCCAAATTACTGACAACTAACCCCTCTGGCAAATCAGCCAAAGATGATAGTTGGGGCGCATAAACCCCGTTAACAAAGGCTAAGCGAATTGGTGCTTCGGGTAATGCGAACTCATCTAGTAATGATTCCGGTAAAGCAGAAGTCGTAGAGGTTTGGAAATTAACCTGTACTAGTGGTGATAAATCAGTAAAGCGCCATTCTTCATCCCGTCTAGTGGGAAGTGTAAGCTTCTTCACCCATTGCGAAGCGCGATCGCGTAACTCATTGAGCAACGCTACCATTTCCGGGTCAATTACTTGTAAACCCAGTGCTTGAGACTGATTTAATAACTCAATAAGATAAGCATCTTGAGAGTCAGAGGCAGTGATTAATAACTCTTCGGGGTTAGGAATTGTGTTGGCAGAAACTTGCATCGTTATCGTCCTCCAACCTCAACAGCTTCTTCTTCCAGCACCCAATCATAGCCACGAGATTCTAATTCCACGGCAAGTTCCTTTCCACCCGTTCTGAGGATACGACCACTTGCCATTACATGAACAAAATCTGGCTCAATGTAATTAAGTAGCCGTTGATAGTGGGTAATCAAAATCGTCCCATTCTCTGGATTTGTTAACTGATTAACGCCATCAGCAACAATCTTGAGAGCGTCAATATCTAAACCCGAATCTGTTTCATCTAAAATTGCCAGCTTCGGCTCTAGTAGTGCCATCTGGAGAATTTCATTCCGCTTTTTCTCGCCTCCAGAGAAGCCTTCATTAAGACTACGTTCTAGAAAGCTAGGGTTCATCTTGACAACTTCTAGCTTTTCTTGTACTAAATCTTCAAAATCAAACGTGTCAATTTCTTCTAATCCCTGGTTCTTACGGCGGGAGTTGTACGCTACGCGCAAGAAGTCTAAATTACTAACACCGGGAATTTCTATAGGATACTGGAAGGCGAGAAAAATACCTGCGATCGCACGTTCTTCCGGTTCCATTTCCAGCAAATTTTGCCCCTGGAAAACTATCTCACCTCCAGTAACGTCATAGGCAGGATGACCCGCTAAAACTTTAGAAAACGTACTCTTTCCAGAACCATTCGGTCCCATAATGGCGTGAATTTCTCCCGCCTTAACGTCTAGATTTAATCCCTTAAGAATCTGATTCCCATCGACATCTGCCGTCAAGTCGCGAACCGACAGAATCACTTCACTATTTTCTTTAATCATTTCGACTAACAATAATTCTCTGCAAATTGTGGAAATTGGTGATTGGGGATTGAGAAAAAAGTTCATCGTTGAATTCACACGTCATACTTTCCCAGCCCCCAGTCCCTAGTCCCTATCCGACACTACCTTCTAGCTTGAGGCTCAACAGTTTGTCTGCTTCGGCGGCAAACTCCATTGGCAGTTCGTTGAAGACATCCTTACAGAATCCGCTAACCATCATGGAGATAGCATCTTCAGCGGAAATACCACGTTGCGCGAAGTAGAATAGTTGGTCTTCCCCAATCTTGGAGGTAGAGGCTTCGTGTTCTACCTTGGCAGTATTGTTCTGCACTTGGATATAAGGGAATGTGTTCGCCTGCGCGGTGTCACCAATCAACATTGAATCACACTGAGAGTAGTTCCGTGCGCCTTCAGCTTTGGGGCCAATCTTGACCAACCCGCGATAGCTATTTTTGGAACGGCTGGCGGAAATTCCCTTAGAAATAATCGTGCTGCGGGTGTTTTTGCCAATATGCACCATCTTGCTGCCAGTATCAGCTTGCTGCATATTATTGGTTAGCGCTACAGAGTAGAACTCACCGATAGAGTTATCGCCTACGAGTACACAACTGGGATACTTCCAGGTAATCGCAGAACCTGTTTCTACCTGTGTCCAGGAAATCTTCGAGTTAACTCCCTGGCACAACCCTCGCTTGGTAACAAAGTTGTAAATACCACCTTTGCCGTTTTCATCTCCGGCGTACCAATTCTGTACGGTAGAATATTTGATTTCAGCGTTGTCCATGGCAACGAGTTCCACCACAGCCGCGTGTAACTGGTTCGTATCGTACATCGGTGCTGTGCAGCCTTCTAGGTAGCTGACGGAACTGCCTTCTTCCGCGACAATCAAGGTACGCTCAAATTGTCCGGTGTCACCTGTGTTAATCCGGAAGTAAGTGGAGAGTTCCATCGGGCATTTGACACCCTTGGGAATGAAGACAAAGGAACCATCACTAAAGACGGCAGCGTTGAGGGCAGCGAAGTAGTTATCTGCGACAGGAACAACGCTACCAAGGTACTTCTTAATCAGTTCTGGGTGTTCTTGCAGGGCTTCTGAGATTGAGCAGAAAATTACGCCATCTTTAGCAAGCTTTTCTTTGAAGGTGGTTGCCACGGAAACACTATCAAAAATTGCATCCACAGCAACGTTAGACAACCGCTTTTGCTCAGAAAGGGGAATGCCTAACTTCTCGAAGGTTTCCAGCAGTGCGGGGTCAACTTCATCGAGGCTATCTAGCTTCTGTTTCTTTTGCTTAGGTGCCGAGTAATAACTAATATCCTGATAATTAATAGCAGGATAGGTAACGTGAGGCCAGCTAGGCTCCGTCATCTTCTGCCATTGCCGATAAGCTTTGAGGCGAAACTCCAGCATGAACTCTGGTTCGTTCTTCTTGGAGGAGATTAAGCGGACGACATCCTCACTCAACCCGCGAGGAATGATGTCGGACTCAATGTCGGTGACAAAGCCGTACTTGTAAGGCTGGTTGACTAGTGTCTTGACGGTGGCAGTCATTGATTCAGTGTTCTAGGAGTGTTCTTGTGCGAATCATTAAGATGGCAGGTGGGTGACGGCGAGCGTCAAGCTGCGGCAACCACTGACAGATGCGTCTGATGACTAAAACAACAAACTAGTTGTTTAACTCTATTGTAAAATACATTAACAACAACGATATTGTCAAAGTCAAATCAAATTGCTTCCTCTCGCCTTTCAGTCCCAAGTTTCCCGAAAGCCGATGACGACTACTCAGCATCCTTCCACTAAGCAAGACATCTTGCAACGTTTACTGAAACAAGATCAAGCGACGGCGCAGGAGTTAGCCGAAGCCTTTGAGATTAGCCCGCAGGCAATTCGGCGGCATTTGAAGGATTTGGAGACAGAAGGTTTGCTTGAGCATCAACAGGTACAAGTGGGGATGGGGCGTCCCCAATACGTTTATCGCCTTAGTCGCAAAGGACGCGATCGCTTTCCTCATCGCTATGAAGATTTTGCTGTTTCCCTACTGGATACTCTCATAGAAACTGTAGGGCATGAACAAGCAAGTTCAATTTTGCGTAAACAGTGGCAACGTAAAGCACTAGAATATCGCGATAAGGTTGGCACGGGTTCGGTACAAGAGCGTGTAGCTAAGCTAGTAGAACTCCGCAAAGGCGAAGGGTACATGGCAGAGTGGTATGCTCTAGAACCAAGTAATGTAGAAAACGGCATTGGTCATCAGTTTATTTTGGCAGAACACAACTGTGCTATTTCCAATGTTGCTGAATCTTATCCCAGCGTGTGTGGGCATGAGTTGGAGATGTTTGCAGCAGTGCTACCGGATTGTTCGGTTGAGCGCACTCACTGGATTAACAATGGCGAACATCAGTGTGGTTATTTGATTAAAGCAGGAAGCTCATGTAAAGAGGTTGTGTGAGCTATTTCTCCAGTAAGCGATCGCTTGCTATGGTAGGAACGAACTACTGAAATATCTATCTTATGGCTGAACCTCAGCAACCGACTACACAATTTCTAACTCCAGAAGAGTCGGCAGATGTAGACAAAGCGCTACTATCCTCCTCAGAAAAATTTTTGACTCGATTAACAATTTCATCTCTACGGCTGTTAAAGCAAATTTCCAAAGATACTAACGTTGCAATTGAGGACTTAACCCATCAGCAAGTCATAGACTGGTTTGAACAAGATGGAAAAATCCGGCGAGAACAAGGAATCGATGCGGCGTTCCTCAAGTGGTAAAGCTTAACGACTACATTATGTGACAGGTATCTGAAAAAGTAGAGAGTCCCCTTGGCAATTGTTATTTCCTTTATAAACCTCAAAGGAGGTGTGGGAAAGACGACAACAACTGTCGCTGTAGCATAAATGCTAGCTGGAGTATTCCTGAAAAGGGTTTTGGCCATCGACCTTGACCCTCAAACCAACGCCACATTAATGCTAATTGGCGAAGAAAAATGGGAGGAAATCAACAGTACTAACCACACTTTAGTTCAATTATTTACAGATGCTATTGAGCCAGAACAACAGAAATTTAATCTTCAACAAACTTTGCAAAGGCAAGTATCTAATGTTAAAGATGTCGATAACCTAGATTTGCTTCCTTCCAGTTTAGATTTAATTAACGTCCAAGACCGACTAGCAACAATCCCCAGTGGGCAATTTTATGCCACTAGCCCAATTGAAATTCTTCGCCGAGGGATTCGCTCTGTTATTAATAAGTACGATTATATTCTCATTGATTGCCCGCCGAATTTAGGGATTATGACACTCAATGGTTTGCGAATTTCGCAAAATTACATTATTCCAACAATCCCTGATATGTTGTCAACCTACGGCATTCCACAAATTACTAAACGGGTTAGAGAATTTTCAGAAGCAATTGCAGAATCAATTGAACCGCTAGGGATAGTTATCTCAAAGTATCAGATAGGAATGTCTCTACATGACCGAGTTATCAATGATTTACGCCGCTATAGCCGGGATGCTCCAGTCTTTGAGACAACAATACCTCAAATGCAACAGATTGCTGAAGCCGTTGAATTTATCCATTCTCAACAGTTCTCAACCCTGAAGCAAAAATGGGGCTATGCAGGTCAATTTTATACCTATCTGAGCTTAACTCAAGAAATAATGAAGAGAGTAGTTGGATGAGTCTTGAGAAACTCAAAGCTTTTTTGAGCTTGATGGAAACAATCAGTCCAGGCTCTAGCAATACAGTTGCAGTTATTGATAAATACAACCAATATAAAGCGTTTTCTCAAGAAATTGACGTTTTATTTCAAACTTTGCTTTCAAGTGATTCTGGAACACTACCTCAATCGAACAAGCGCCGCTCTTTTAGAAGCCCAGCAATTCTCGATTCCTAGAAAATTCCGCAATAAGTCGGCGTGCGAAAAAGCCTCCTTCCTTCAGTGAGGAAAGAGGCTTTTGTCTTTTGTGT
>NZ_JCACKQ010000040.1:0-57736 GCF_059505465.1 Symplocastrum torsivum
GTCTACTAAGCAAGTATTATACTTCTATTAACTCTTCATTTTTGTTTAAGTCCCGAGAGGATAGCAGCGCTATCCTCTCCCCCTCTCTCCTCGGTTTGATTATCATTCTCGTTAAAAGGAAATTAAGTATATTCTCTCATTGACAAGAATTACTCTGTCTTAACTTGTCACGAATGCCCAGAACCGGAAAGCTCCCGTGCTGAAGCGCTAATTCGGGTAATTAAGCATCGCGCTAATATTATTCGAGTCAATCCGGCTGATGACGAATTGTTTGAAATAGCTCTGCGTTGTGCATTGACTTGGATGATGACGGGTGTTGTTTGTGTGCCGCCGACTGGCTCTGATGGTGCGCTGAGATATTTACGCTCACGCATTAATGTACCTCGCGATATGTCGATCTTTGCTGCTAAGCGACTCAGGGAGGCAATCGAAAAAACGGCAAGCTTGGTCGGTGATCAACAAGGTCAGCCGATTCCGATTAAGCATCGTCGCGACCAAGACCCGGCTTATTTTGCTAGAAATTAGAAGGATTATATGGATAACCTGTACCATCAAACATTCAGGTTTTGGACTTTTTTACGGAATGTTTTAGAGGTAGGCTAAGTCATAAATAAGCCTTGCAAGTCATGCCCAAGCTTAGTACAAAAGTCCGTTTTACGGAAAGTTTATTACGTCGCCCCAAGAACCAAGATGTGCGATCGCTTTTTTGAAGTGTTTGCAATAACCTTTATTCCCTAAATATTTACAAGACTCTTGTAATTGAAGCTAACATCTTTAATCAAAGCCGCTAAGTTGCTGTACTTTAAGCAATCAGGGAAGGTGACAATGACGAACAATAAAACATACTACTATGGAACACTTGGAGACGATTTCTTCCAGTTAGGTTTTGATACCCCAATCGGGTATGGTCGTGCTGGTAATGATACCTTGTTCGGCAGGGATGATAGCCAGGATCGCCTGTACGGTAACAAAGGAAATGATACTTTGTTAGGAAATGGTGGCAGTGATGTTCTTTTTGGAGGATACGGTTCCGATACTTTGTATGGGGGTTCTGGCATTGATGAACTGTATGGTGGTTATGGCGAAGATTACCTGATTGGTTATGGTGGCGGTACCGCACCAGACTTTGATTTTGACCTTCTAGCCGGAGGTAAAGGAGCAGACACTTTTGTTCTCGGTGAAGGGTTTGCTTTCTATACAAGTCCGGTAAGCAATGAACACGCTAGGATTATTGATTTTAATCGGGCAGAAGGCGATAAACTTCAAGTCTTTGGCAGCGCCAGTGACTACTCAATTGAGCAAAATATTTTTGGAGGGTCAGACATTAGCTACCAAGGTAATTTGATTGCTGTTGTAGAAAATGTAATTAATCTCAGCTTGCAATTAGACTTCAACTTTGTCTAAGCCATTCGATGAGTGTTGACCAGTTATCTACGAGGAGTGAGCGCATCTAGAGAAGGTTAAGGAAGTTGATTGAAAGCCTTTCAAGAAAAATTAAAGTAACTCTCCAGCCGCATCAACATCAGCTTGATTCACCTCTACATAAAGAGCCAAGTTAGCTAAACTCGCATGACCAGTACGGTTCTGAAGTGTACGGAGCGGTACTCCAGCGTCATGCAGTTTGGTGATTCCAGTTCGTCTGAAACTGTGAGTCGAGACACCTTTCAAGCCGATATAGTCACAAGCTTGTCTAAGGGCTTTATCTGCTGCTTGTCTGCTCATGCGACAACCAGTGGAATTGGGGAAGAGATAGCCCTTATCTGGCAACCCCACCTCATTCATGATCTGAGCCAGCTTATGTAAAATTTTGACTTCTCTGGTCTTTTTTGTTTTGGTAGTAGATGCCCTAAAGACAATACAGTTACCAATAATGTCTGCTCTTTGTAGCTAAAGTAATTCTGATATTCGACAGGGCGTGTAGTAACAAGTTACAAACAACAACTTGTGCTTGGGAGACAAGACACCAAACAACTCCTCTAGCTGTTCTTCCCTAAGTATTTCTGCTTGACCGTTACGGTTGTTCTTCATCTTGTTCTAATGATTGCTCATTTGTTAAAAGAGCAACCATAAATTAACGCTATACCGTTGTTTTAGCAAGAGTCCTGGTTTTGGAGGCTGTTTTTAGCTATTTGTTGCGAATTAGACTCAATAAGTTAGTCGTAAAGTAGGCTGTGGTATGTCATATTGCCTAAAGACAAAAAAATATCCTACGGATAGATGCACTAGAGAGGCTTTATTTATCTATCAAATGATAGAGTCTAGCTACTTCCGCAGGAGATTCCTTGAGATGAAAGGGTGTCATCTAGAAAAATGGCTCATTCCTGGCAGTGTCTTCTATGCATTCTTTATCTCTAACCCAACAGCCGCACAAGTGGTTGGAGATACAACACTGCCAGTAGGAGAGCGATCGCAAGTTACAGGCAACCCCAACTTTCAGATCGATGGTGGAACAACGCGGGGTGGCAATCTGTTCCACAGCTTTAGCGAGTTTTCTGTGCCAACTGGCGGTTCTGCCTACTTCAACAATGCAGTAGATGTGCAGAACATTTTCAGCCGCGTTACGGGTGGGTCAATCTCAAATATTGATGGCGTGATTCGGGCAAATGGTACAGCGAATCTGTTTTTGCTCAACCCCAATGGCATTCTGTTTGGCCCGAATGCGTCCCTCAATATTGGGGGTTCGTTTGTGGCAACGACGGCGAGTGAGATCGGCTTTCCCAATGGTGAAGTGTTCAGTAGCGATGCGACGCAACCGTTACCGAGTCAGCTCTTGAACGTTAATCCCAATGCCTTATTTTTCAATCAACTGGCAGCACAATCGATTGTCAATCAATCCATCTTTAATGACACAGGTTTACAAGTTCCCCTGAGACAAAATCTGTTACTGGTTGGCGGACCTGTTCAGTTGGATGGTGGACGGGTAATCAGTCCGGGTAGCTATGTTGAACTGGGCAGTGTTGGTGGGGCAGGAACCATCAATTTATCAACTGCTCAAGAAGACTGGCAATTAAACCTAGCGGATGGGGTGACACGAGCAGATGCTTTGTTAAGGAATGGGGGTGACATTAATGTAAAAGGGGACGGGGGGAGTATTCGGATTCTGTCCCGGAATATTGATATCTTGGGCAGCACTCTTCGGATTGAGATTCCGAGTGATTCACGATTCCCTGCTACCCAGACAGGCGATCTGGAGTTGAATGCGACTGGCTCCATCACAATTAGCGACAGCATCTTAGCAAACAGCTTGTTTGGAGAGGGAACGATGGGCAACATCACTCTGACAGCAGGCGATCGTATCACTATTGATGGAAGCGCATTATTCAGCACGGCTGAGCCTGATGGCATGGGTGACATTGGAGATGTAACGATCACAGCCGGGACAATTTTGTTTGATAATACACTTTTTGTTGCGAATACATCTCAGCCAACGGATGCGAGTGATGTTTTCATCAACGCTCGTGATACTGTCTCTATCGATAGCAGCACTGTATACAATACTGTGGAACAAACCGGCATTGGCAATGGTGGCGACATCAACATCACAACAGGGTCACTTGCTATTAGAGGCACTCGATTGCTTTTATTCACCCGAGGGCAGGGCAATGTCGGTGATGTCAATATTGATGCTCGCGATACCGTCTCTTTAGATGGCAGTTTCATGTTCAATACCGTGAACCAAACTGGCATTGGTAACGGTGGCGGTATCAACATCACAACAGGGTCGTTTGCACTTACAGGGGGTACTGAACTGATTTCTAACACGGATGGGCAGGGAGATGCAGGCAGTGTAAATATTAATGCCCGCGATCTCGTCTCCCTTGATGATGGCAGTGATGTATTCAACTTCGTAGGACAAACCGGCATTGGCAACAGTGGCGGTATCAATATCACAACAGGGTCGCTTGCTCTCACCGAGGGTAGCCAATTGGTTTCTGACACAAATGGACGAGGAGATGCAGGCAGTGTAAATATTAATGCCCGCGATACGGTCTCTTTTGATCGCAGTTTCATGTTCAATACCGTGAACCAAACTGGCATTGGTAACGGTGGTGGTATCAACATCACAACAGGGTCGCTTGCTCTCACCGAGGGTAGTCAATTGGTTTCTAACACAAATGGGCAGGGAAATACAGGCAGAGTGACTATCAATGCCCGCGATCTCGTCTCCCTTGATGATGGCAGTGATGTATTCAACTTCGTAGGACAAACCGGCATTGGCAACAGTGGCGGTATCAATATCACAACAGGGTCGCTTGCTCTCACCGAGGGTAGCCAATTGGTTTCTGACACAAATGGACGAGGAGATGCAGGCAGTGTAAATATTAATGCCCGCAATACCGTTTCTTTAGATAACGCTCGTGTATTCAATGTCGTGAGACAAACCGGCATTGGCAACGGTGGCGGTATCAACATCACAACAGGGTCACTTGCACTCACAGGGGGCGGTCAATTGGTTGCTAACACGGATGGGCAGGGATCTGCTGGTGACATTACCATTAATGCTCGCGATCGCGTCTTACTCGATGGCGTATCTTCCAATAAACTTTTCCCCAGCAGTATCTTCACACAAGTGGCATCAGGAGCTACGGGTCAGGGAGGAGATGTAACGATCACAACTGGCTCGCTATTTCTGATTAACGGGGGTGCCGTAAATACTAACAATGTTGGTGGAACAGGTAACTCAGGGCAAGTCACCATTGACGCGCGTGACTCCGTACAGATTCGTGGTACAGCCCCTACTACTCCTTTTATCCAAGGTGGGGTGTTTACCTCAGTGTTCAAAGGATCTGTGGGAAGCGGAGGAGCCGTCAGTATCACCACAGGTTCACTCTCTGTCTCAGACCAAGGGAGAATCTTTACGGATGCTGAGGGACAAGGCAATGCAGGGAATATCCAGATTCGGGCAAGCAATAGCGTCTTGTTTGATGATGGAGATGCGATTAGCACGCTCTCGGCAGGGGGAGTAGGCAGAGGCGGCGATATTGACATTACCACCCGATCGCTCTCAGTCCTCAATAACGCTCAACTGTCAGCTTCCACCTCTGGCAATGGCGACGCGGGCAACATCACTGTCAGTGCTGACACGATGGGCTTAAGCCAGGGGGGACGGTTGCTTACAACAACGTTTAGCCGTGGTCAGGCTGGCAACATTACGGTGAACACGCCTGACCTCCAGTTGGTCGGAGCAGACAGTGGGCTATTCGCTCAAACCACCACGGCTGCCGATGCGGGTAACCTCACGATTCAACCTCGTGGCAACGGGCAGAGTGTGCGGGTGAATCTGCAAGATGGCGCACAAATCTCGGCTTCCACCTCCAGCAGTGGTCGCGGTGGAACATTAACCATTACTGCCCCAGACTCCATTACGCTCACCGGGAGCGGTTCGGTCATTGCGGCTGAGACGGGCGGTACTGGCACCGGAGGCAACCTATTTCTGACAACCGGAGACCTCCGCATTCAAGACCAAGCAGAAGTTACCGTCAGCAGTTCCAACACGGGCAGTGCAGGCTCCTTGTTTGTCGATGCCGATCTCATCTACCTCAACAATGGGGGCAGAATTCGAGCTGATACATCCGGTGGTGGCGGTAATATCAACCTGCGATCGCCTCTAATTCTGTTGCGCAATGGTAGTAGTATCACCACCGATGCCAGAGGAAGCAATATCCCTGGCGGCAACATCAGCATCGATACAGACAACTTGGTTGCCGTCCCAAACGAAAATAGTGACATCAGCGCCAATTCGCGTGACTTCCGGGGCGGTAACGTAACCATTAGAGCGTCGGGCATCTTTGGCATTGACTTTAGAGAGCAACTGACCCCTTTAAGCGACATCACCGCTACAGGAGTAAGTGAGGAGTTTAGTGGCACAGTCGAACTCATCACACCAGGGATTGACCCGGCAAGAGGACTCGCCCAATTACCGACCGAGGTAGTGGATGCCTCAGACGAAATTGCTCAAGCCTGTCGAGATGTTCAAGGTAGTTCTTTTGTCGTTACGGGTCGTGGGGGGTTGCCACCTACTCCTCAACAAGCCTTGGGTGATGACCCACGTTGGCGAGACTGGCGGACTCCGGCTGAAGTTAGTCGTCAGTCGAATACTTCTGGGAATGCAACCTTACCGTCTTCCACTAACCCCCCTGGCACAAAATCAGCAATAGTGGAAGCGACTGGGTGGGTGACGTTACCTGATGGTCAAGTCAGCCTCACGGCAAGTGTTCCTAATGTGACCTCCTCGAATCGCTTGATACAGCCAGTTAATTGTGATGGGTCGTAACTTCCTAGGTTTTAGCGAGTCCGTCTGACAAAATTCGTGGTGAAAGTGGCTCTATTTACTAGAGAAGTTTGCTGAAATAGGTGTTTGAGCAAACTATTTCAGTTGAGCGCTCTCCGCTTTCACGCCTCTCAACCATCCCCTTCTAAAGTCGCCTGCTGTTGGACTTGAGCTACGTCAACCTCGGTGCATTTGACGACTTGAGCTGGTCACGACGGGAACTCAGAAATATTGTTTTCCTGCTGTTGTGACGGTATCCCTCTGGTGTCGTCTTTCGTGACATTCCCGACGAGTGTTGTCACAACTGCGTGATTAGGTGAGAAGCGATCGCATTCTTCTCTTCTTTCCCAATTCTTGGGACTGCACCCTGTATTATTTTCCCTCAATCGAGCTAAAGGACGATTTAACGATTTCGTTAAACCTGGCTTTCTTGCTTTAAAGAATTCGTCCTTGACCTGTGAGCGAAAAGACGATATAAAGATTTCGCTATAGGACGATTGCACGAAAGCCAGATGACCGTATTAGTGGGTGTCGTTTCCCAGAAAGGAGGGGTTGGCAAAAGCACCCTCGCCCGTCTAATTGCCCGTGAATACGCGGCGGCGGGTTGGGATGTTAAGATTGCTGACCTCGATATTTCCCAAGGAACAAGCACCGACTGGAAGCAACGTCGAGAGCAAAATTGCCTCCAGCCGGAAATTGCCGTCGAACCATTCCGTACTATTGCCCAAGCGCTCAAACACGCTGATGTTTATGACCTGATGGTTTTAGATGGCGCACCGCATTCGATGCAAGGAACACTAGAAATAGCTCGCGCTTCGGCGCTGCTTGTCCTTCCCACAGGTTTATCCCTTGATGACTTAAAACCATCCGTCCTGTTGGCACACGAATTAGTCAAGGCTCATATTCCAGAGTCCAAAATTACCTTTGCCCTTTGCCGAGTCGGAGACAGGGACAACGAAATCGAAGAAGCCCGCTCTTACATTCATAAAGCCGGCTATAGCACTGTCGCTGGCTCAATCCCTGAAAAAACAGCTTATCGACAGGCAAGCGATAGCGGTCGCGCCGTTTCTGAAGTCACCTTTCCCACCTTGAGACAACGAGCCGAAGAAGTCGCTCAGGGCATCATCAACAAGTTGAGTAAACAAGAGGCATAGTATGGCAACCCAACCCCCGCCCCCACCACGTAAGCCCAGCAAAGGTGAACCTCCTAGCCTCAAGCAAACAAAGGAAAATCTGGAGAAACCAGACCCTGGGGAAATCGTCAATCTGAATTTCAAGGTGACTGCCGAGTTTAAAAAGGATTTCAAAATCGCCGCAGCGACTTATGGCTGCACACAAGTTGAACTATTACAGCGAATCTTCAAATTTTGGACGGAGCATCATGGCTAGTCTGGCTTTCGTGCTTTCGTCAAATCGTCCTTTCAAGCCGTTGCCGGGGCAGGTTTAGCTAAAAAGACTTTCAGACACTACTGAATAATTGATTCACTCGTTCGCGGACTTTACCTGAAGTCGGTGAGTAGACTTCAGACATAAGAAAAAATCATGAAAAACGCCCAGAACCCGGATTCTCTCGTGAGGGGGTGATAGAGCCATTGATAAGCGGGACTAAATTGAGGCGCGAGTTCCCGGGTAAATCACGGTTTATCAAGGCTTTCAGACGATATTACACGAAACTGATAATAACGTGTAATCTGTTAGAAGCGAGTATTCACAAGGGTTATGAAGGTCAATGGCAACGGACAAGGAAAAGTCCTGACCCAGGAGGAGTTGAGACAACTGTTTACCGAAGGGTTAGTAACCCCACGGGATAGAGCGATATTTGGCATCTGTCTATTTGCAGGTTGTCGGGTCAGCGAGGTGTTAGCCCTCCAAACCACGGACATAAAAGGTGAAACCTTAACTCTCAGGAAGAGTACCACAAAAGGGAAGCTCAAAACCCGTGTGGTGGATATCCAGCCAGGGCTGGCTCGACTGTTGCAAGCCTACTCAGTTAAGCCAGGTTTTCTGTTTCCAGGTGGTCGCCCAGGTCAGCCGATGACTCGCTTCATGGCAGACAAGATTCTGAAAAAGGCTTGCGAGCGCATTGGTTTAGTTGGCGTTAGCACCCACTCGTTTCGCCGTACAGCTCTAACGCAGATGTCCAGCGCTGGAATACCACTGCGCCACATTCAGGAAATATCGGGTCACAATGACCTGGGAACCTTACAGCGCTACTTGGAAGTGTCGCCAGACCAAAGACGAAAAGCTGTTTCAGTTATTGGGTTTTAAATAATGGTTAGTAGTCTTTTTGAACTCATTGACGATCCACAACTCGCAGGACTTGACGACCCAGAGGAGAGATTCACCAGAAGCGAGGTGAGCTGGCAGCAGTATGAAGCCGTGCTAGCCAAACTGGAAAACAATTCTCACTACCGTGTCACCTACTTGGATGGAGTCTTAGAAATTGTGTCGCCGTCCCTGAGGCATGAAAAACTCAAAAAACGTTTGGCTACCCTGGTAGAGTTTTACCTTCTCAAAAAGCGAATTCAACATACTCCAATGGGAAGTCCTACTGTCAGGAAACGGCTAAAAAGAGCTGGGGCTGAACCGGACGAATGTTACTGCATAGGGGAAGAGAAAAGCATCCCAGACCTAGCGATTGAAGTGGTTATCACTAGCGGCAGCGTTGACAAACTAGAGACTTACCGGCGCTTGGAAGTCACAGAAGTTTGGATGTGGAAAGTCAATCGACTGACACTCTACCGTTTACGAGAAGAAACGCCATCAAAGTTTATGGGAACTCACGGATATGAGCCGATTGCCTCAAGTGAGCTATTGCCAGATTTGAACATACCTCTACTGGAACAATGCGTCACGATTTCTGACCAGATTCAAGCCATTGATGAATTTGAGGAAGGCATCGGTTAATGAGTACTATTTGATAACTTAGATGAGTTAAGAGACTATCTCAAGCTTAAAGCCTCCGATGCGTGATAATCAAAGCCCGGGTCTTTTTGGAATTAATCATTCAAATCGAAATTTTGCTCAAAGAGACACTTGGGGTAAAAATCAATTCAATTCATCCTTTCCAGCTTCGCTGTCAGCTTTTCTTGAGTATCAAGGATTTGAGAATATTTATCTAAAACTTGATGGAAACCTCCAAACTTATCACACTAGCATCAGTACAACAAGTCTTTATGGAGAAAACCCCATTTCTGAGGATATTTTTTATTCATTTGAAAGCCCATATGTGCCGTTTCAACAATTAGTAATAGGTGATTTCCCAAGAGTTGATTTGGTAACGCTGAGTAGAGTAAGCAATTCTTGTTTGAAAGGAATTGAGATTAAGTTAACAGCACTTCCAGATAATTCGACATGCAATTTGACAGATGATAGGTTTGGTTGTGAATTAGTGATTAGACCTGATACAATAGTTTATTTAGCTTGCAGCATTGCAAGACATTTTCAAAGAAACTTAGGAGGCTTAATTGTCTTAATTGGAGACGGATTTGACGCAATTGAAGACTGGAAAGAAGGAGTAAATATTCTTTCTTCAGTGTCTAAGATAAGTGCTGCTCTTGACAGGATAATCCTCTCTATTCTGGACACACAAGAACCATTAGTTATGCAGCCAATATGGAAAACTGAGGGGAAAACCCCTAAGCTTGCTGAGAACTGCTTAGATGTTTTTGTTTGGAGTAATTTAGCTTTTGCTCAGTTGTTCTTAAATGTGGCACGGAAAGAACTCATCAAGCAGAGAACCATAACTCGTCAAGTAAGAACGGTAGTTTGGCTTTTTAGAATGCTTTATGATTTTAGCCTTAATGGTCAAATCAACCATAGCAGAATCATTGATGAATTATCGTATGATACTAGGAACGATAAAGCTTTTTCTGTGAATGGAAAAGTAACGCACCCATATATGAGAGGTGAAGTTTTGACACAGCCAAGAATTACTAAAAGACAGATAAAGGAAATTATTCTCGGCGGTGGACAAAATTTGTTAAGCCCCGAAAGGCGTTTTGACGCAATTATTTTCAACTCACCAGACATTTTTGATTAACTATGAAAGCGCTCGACTTATTTGCAGGATGTGGTGGTCTTTCATTAGGGTTTCAAAATGCTGGCGTTGAAGTTGTAGCAGCTTTTGACAACTGGAAAGAATCTTGTGATGTCTATGCAGCTAACTTTGCTCACCCTATCTTTCAAACTGATTTGTCAGATATTAAAGACGTAGGGCGATTTAAAGAATGGAATCCAGACATGATTATTGGTGGTCCTCCCTGCCAAGACTTTTCAAGCGCTGGAAAGAGAGATGAAACTCTTGGTCGTGCGAATTTGACGCTTTCATATGCAAAGCTCATCTCGAAGGTGAGACCAGAATGGTTTTTGATGGAAAATGTGGAACGAATAAGAAGAAGCCAGATATTACCGGAAACTCTTTCAATATTCAAAGAAAGTGGTTATGGGCTTAGCTTGACTGTTTTAGATGCCTGTTATTGTGGAGTTCCTCAAACCCGGAAAAGATTCATTCTTGCTGGTCATCTTTACTCAGAGGACGGTTTTCTCGATGAGTATTTTGTTAAAAATCAGTCTACTTTTCCAATGACAGTTCATGGTTACATGGGCGAAAAGCTAGATTTCGAGTTCTACTATCGACACCCAAGAAGCTATGCGAGAAGAGGCATCTTCAGCATCTATGAACCTAGTCCTACCATTCGAGGAGTGAACAGACCTGTTCCTAAGAATTACAAGAGGCATGAGGGTGATCTGTGTGATCCAAGTGAGGTTCGTCCTTTGACCACACTGGAACGAAGCTACATCCAGACTTTCCCAGAAGGCTTCAAATGGTTTGGAACAAAAACCTGTGTGGAACAAATGATTGGGAACGCAGTTCCCGTTAAACTAGGGCAATATATTGCTGAGTGCTTCCTTCAGTACATTGGAGATAATGACCGCGTAGCAAGACGAGTTGTGATGAAGCAATTAGAACTTTTTCCTGCTAATCTCTATCGCCAAAATACTGAGTTTTGCAAATGACAGATTATTGGATGGTGAGACAGGTCGAGCGGGTTAGAGAGGGAGCGCTCGCTCCTCACGCCACCTCATAAACCTTGAGTACTTCATCCCCATAGTGGTTAATCACCTTGATGGCAATCTTCCCAGGTTTTCCGTCTTTACCTTGGGGAGGGTCAAAAGGTCGGCTGGTAGTCGAGTAGAGGGCTGACCAAGCGGATTCATCAATCTCTGCTCTTAGAACCCGCTTCAGTTTTTCATAGGGTTGGTCAGCTCCAGTAAAGTAGGCGTGACGAACAAAGAAACTTTCACCGTTGTAGTTGGTATCAATGAACCAACAAGCAATTTCATCAGGAGAACTGCTGCGAATCTCACCTGTGGTCGGATCGTAAATATCCAAACCTTGGAGCGTCACTACTAACCGACCGTCCTGACACTTAAGTTCAATATCTGGCTCTCCGAACACCATGAACAGGTTGGCAGCACTGGTTTTCTTGAGCAGTTCATCACCCAGTAGCAGGTCGGGATTCATTTTGGTCGGCAGCACGGTGAGTTTGCCAAAGCGTTTTGATTCCTCAGAAACACCAGGGTCAAAAGCAAAACCGCAGACAATCAGGAGTTCATACCCCAATCCTCTTACCGCTTCTTTGGCAGCTTCCTTAATCTGGTCTGAACCAACCGTACCGTACTCTGGACCAATAGAGACGGCGACGCGCTTCACGGTGTCATCTTTCTCGGTGTACTCGCCTGTAGCGTGTAGCCAAGTGCCAGCATGAGGTTCTAGGAAATCAAACTTTAAACGCTCGTTCTTGATGGTATTCTGTACCCCAGCTTTCTTCAGGTTCTCGATAATCCTAATCTCAAACTGGTCAGAAGCTTGCTGCTGCCCTTCGGCTTCAGATGCGGGGCGTTCTTCATCACTGGATAAGACGCGGTGGGGTGAAAGACTTTCGACTGTGAACGGGCCAGTGACACGGAGGCGCTTATTATCGTCGTAGGGTTGGTCGTAGAGGATTTCAGTATCAGCCTGACGGGAAATTGACTGATCGATTTCCCGCTGCCGCTGCTGTCGGAGTTCCCACCACTCTTGTAGCAAGTCTTTTACTTGCTGTGACCATTTCTCTTGAGGTTCGCGGGGAATTTCCCATTCTTCCCAGGATTTCTTGAGCAACTGGTTAAGCTGGGTGCGGATGGTTTCTAGTTGTTCCTGCCACTTGGCATGGATGGTGTCGATTTCTGGATTGTTGGCGATCGCTCCCAAAGTTATGTGTGGAACGCGCTCATAAACAAAGCCTTTTTTGATATCGCCTTCTGTTTTCGGCAGTGTCGGTGGCAGTTGTCCTGTGATTTCAGCTTCCTTCTGAATGCCTTCAGGAGAGTCTGCCAGCAGGTAGTAAGGATATTTGGCTGACATCAGGCGAGTTCTAGCGAGTGCTAGGGCAACACGACTGGTATCAATGGTAATCCAACGTCTGCCCCACTGCTCAGCGACGTAGGCACTAGTACCTGATCCACATGTAGGATCTAGAACCAAATCACCAGGGTCTGTAGACATGAGAAGGCATCTCTGTATGAATTTTTCTGCTGTTTGTACAGCATATATTCTCGATGTTCCTGTGGGCTGATCAGACCAACTATTCTCAATTTGAACGCAAGAATAATCATCGTAATAAAGCTTGTATTGGGGAACATTTCCAAGAATAAAGAGCCTGTTGGCTTTTATTAATGTTTCGATACCTTTATGATTAGTTCGCCAGCTTTTCCCCCCATACGGTTTTGCTTTGACTCCTCTAAAAGTAAAATCAAAAATACAGGACGGAGTAAAACCCGACGAAGTTAACTGGAGTCTGCGAAACACTCCAGCATAGTTCGGCAACCGATTAAATTCTTTATCTGAGATTCTACGATATCCTTCAGGAGTGGCGTAATCATCAATAAATCGGTATTCTTTATCATTACTGATATTTCTTTCTAGATAAAGAGGACGGAACTTAATTTTTTCTATATCTTTCGCATACCAAACTATGTAATCATATGTTTTAGCTATTCCACTTTGACTCAGGGTTGCAGAACTCTTAAAGTTGATTTGAGCAAAAAAGTTTTCGCTCCCAAACACCTCATCCAGCAAACACCTAACAAGATGCACATTCTCATCTCCGATCTGGACAAAGATACTACCAGTTTCCGTCAGTAACTCTCTTGCCAATATCAGGCGATCGCGCAGATAAGCTAGATAAGAATTAATACCTTTTTCCCACGTATCCCGGAATGCCTTAACCTGTTCCGGTTGGCGAGTAACTTCCTCAGATTTACCATCCTTCACGTCTCGCTTCCGAGTCGATACTTGCCAGTTAGAGCCAAACTTAATCCCATAGGGTGGATCGATGTAAATCATCTGCACCTTACCCTTTAACCCTTCTTTCTCTGCCAGTGAATTCATTACCAGCAGGGAATCACCAAGAATCATCCGATTCGCCCACTTCACTCCGTCTTTGTGCTGGTAGAAGTCAATTAGCTTTTCAAACTCCAACCCATTGAAGTCACCAAACAGACTGAGTTGTTGTTCAGACTGCTCCTTTTTAGCTTGGGTGCGAAAGTCTTCAATGATGGCTTGGGGGTGAATCTTTTCCTGAATGTAAATCGGTACAGCAGGAACCTCTAACTCTCTGCTGTCCTGCTCATCTTTCCCCTTCCACACCAACTGCGGGTCTAGGGATTCATCACGAGGATATAGGATTGTCTTGGGTGTCTTCTGTTCGTCAGAAATAAAATCGCGTAATTCCTCTGTGGGGATATTAGCCCGTTTATCTTTATGGCGAACGCTTTCAATATTTGTAGAGTTTTGAGTTGTCTTTTTTGGCATGGCTAGTTTCTTCCTCAGTTAAACTGCCCACTGTTAAGGGCAGCACGAATCGTATTCTCGGCATCCCACGGATCGGAAATTTCTAAAAATGCCCAGCGTCCTAACCCACCGTGATTATTCACCGCTGGCACCCAAAGCGTTCGGACTGTGGCAACTTTGGCAGCTTTATCTCTCCGGGCTTCACCCGATACCTCTACAATCAAATTCAGCCGGTCTTCACGCCCGTCATTGAATCGCACGATGAAGTCTGGAATGTAGTTCTTCTGCTCTCCATTGAGCGTGTAGGGAATCGTGAATCCCAGGTTGTGATTTTTGACGTAGCAAACCACCTCATCCATGTCTTCCAGTACCTGCGCTGTCTTCTGTTCCCAGGAGTCGGTGTCTGCTACCACATGAGAAACATGGCACTTGTTGGGGTCAGTAGCATAAACAGGACGGGCAGTGTCAAAGTCAACGTAACGAGTTGAGCCGAATGTGTCATAGGGTCGCAGAATTGGCTTTAGGGATTTCTTAGACTCGCCACTAGCGATCGCACGATAGATACAATCGGCGGCATCATGGGCAAACTCATTGAGCAGCAGTAACTGTGGATAAGTATTGGCTTTGTAGGTGACGCACTCCTCCATCCAGTGCTTGGCAATCTGCAACACTTGAGGGAACAACCAAGCCTGCACCTCTGAATCGAATTGATGTACTGCGGGTCGGTCTTCTTTCTTAGTACCGTCGTAACGGAAGTATTTTTCCAGGGTCAGTTTTGCCAGTAAGAACGTGACTTCTTGTTCCCGACGCAAACGCAACTCGTCCAGCGTATGAATGCTAGACTGACCGACAATTGGCGCATTCTCGGTCTGAGTGGGTAGGTCAGCCGTCGAAAGCGTGTACTTACAAACAGCGGTGAAGTTAGGCTTGGGCTTGAGTTTCTCTTCAGTAATGTTGTAGCGATAGCCAATAACCCTTGGGAATGTAATCTCGAAGGCAATGCGTTCTTCCAAAGCACGGACACGGGTGGGCAGCGGACCTCGCTTGGGGGTTTTGTTAGAACCTGCACAGGGAATAAAGGCAAAGGGAACGCCGTAGACCTCAGCATATTCCGGTTCGTACATCCCCTGCTCGTTGACGGCATAACTAATCCGTCGTAGCCCCCGACCCACAACCTGTTCGCACAACAGTTGAGTGCCAAAGGCTCTCACCCCTAGAATGTGGGTAACGGTGTTGGCATCCCATCCCTCAGTCAGCATCGAGACAGAGACAACACACCTGACTTGTTCGCCGAGCTTGCCCGGTTTCCCAACTGTGTTTAGTACTTCGCGCAGTAGCTCCTCCGCGCTGATTTTTTCTGGGTCTTGCCCTGGATACCGTTCTCGATACTCCGCTTTAAACTCTTCAATTTCCTGTGCCGCAATCTTCTTAAACTCGGCACTCATTGCCTCACCTGATTCCAGTTGTTCGCTGTCTACCAGGATGGTGTTTGGTCGAGCTGTCCAATGCCCGTTCTCAACGTTGCTGAAGAGTTTTAGCGCTCCAGGAGCAAGAACAGGTCTATCATCCGGGTATTTTTTGCCAGTGTTCCAACCAGATATGTAGTCATAAACAAGCTTTGACACATTGGTGTTATTGCAAACAACGATGAAAACTGGCAATGTGATGCCTCTAGCTTGAGCATCAGCATTTGATGCCCACTGCTGATAAGCCTTTTCATAGTTACTATAAAGACTCTGTAAGGCTCCCTCTAACTCTTTAGGCAGTTTCGGTTCAGGTGTAGACTTACTCTCGTCTACAGTGCGTCGTCCTTTCTTGGGGAGATGGTCGCGAATCAGAGTCCAGATGCTGCGGTAAGTTGGCAGTTCCCCCTTCATGTTGTCGTCTGACACAGGGACGCGGGGGATTTTGACGATGCCACTCTCAATCGCGTCAATCAGGGAGAAATCCGATACGACCCAAGGAAATAGATTGCCTTCAGAATAGCCAGAACCTTTGAGGAAGAAGGGCGTAGCAGACAAGTCATAAACAACCTTGACACCGATTTTGTTGACAACCGCTTCAATGCCAGAAATCCAACGCCTAGCCTCGTCATTCCGCTTCTCAGCTTCTTTTCGATCATCCCCTTTGAGCTTGGCGTCATCATCTCCGACACGACGGCGGTAGCAGTGATGAGCCTCATCGTTAATAACAATAATGTTTTTCTTATTGCCAAGAGCCTTACAGACTCGCCGCACCATTTCGTCTGGTGTTTCGGTAAAGGGACTCTGTTTTCCTTGAGTCAGAATGTCCTTGGTTAGCTTGCCAGCGCTAGTTTTTTCCCTCAGCCCAAAGGCATGATAGTTGGTAAGGACAATCTTGGCTTTGTCCAATTCCGGCAT
The DNA here is from genome assembly GCF_059505465.1 of Symplocastrum torsivum. Taxonomy (NCBI): domain Bacteria; kingdom Bacillati; phylum Cyanobacteriota; class Cyanophyceae; order Oscillatoriales; family Microcoleaceae; genus Symplocastrum; species Symplocastrum torsivum. The sequence continues at coordinate 16,490 of NZ_JCACKQ010000040.1, forward strand.
GAGGTCTGGTGGCACTAAATCCAGCTTTTTGTAGTAAGTCTCTGCATCATTCGGTTGAAGAACCCGCAGGCGATCGCGTACAGTAATCCCTGGCGTTACGACCAAAAAAGCATCACTGAAGAGGCGGTTCTGAGGGTTGGCAATCTTGTTGAGGGTATGCCAAGCAATCAGCATCGACATCACAACCGTTTTGCCCGTACCCGTCGCCATCTTACAAGCCATACGGAACAGCAGCGGGTTGGCATCTGCATTGAACTGTCGCAGCTCATTATCAATCCAGTTATCACCGTGCTTCTTAGCTATCTCAGTGATGTAGATGACTGTCTCTAGTGCTTCAATTTGGCAGAAATATAATCGCCGTTCTCGCTCTGGGTTTGTCCAGTATTCCAGTAAGCGCCGTGTCGTGGGGGTAACGCCAACATATCCGCCCCGTCGCCATAAGGAGACGCGCTCGCGGACTCGGTTAATGAACTTGTTCTCTTCTATGCGGTCAGAAGTCCATTCTCCTAGGTCTAACTCTAGTTGTTGAGCTTGCTTCCCCTTCTTCTTAGGTTTGGCAATGGGAATAAAGTAATGACTAGTACGACGAGCTTCAACAATTTCATTAGTAATCCCTTCATCATCAAAGCGGAAGTGTCGTTTGGGTTCAGAAAAAGCTGAATTGATAATAGGATTTTCAATGACGACCTGCTTCAAAGCAGCGGCTCCTTAACCTTTCAACTTCTGTTAGAGAAAGGTAGACGCACAGAATCATTAACCAGTTGGCTGGTTAATCACGACCTGCAAACCCTGATTGCCACAGACTCTTTAGTTTTGAAAAAGCAAATTGCAGCCCTGCTCAATTTGTGAGAATATTCAGCGTGCCAGTTGGAAAGGCAAAATGTAGCTCAGTTCTTTCTTATGGTTCCTACCTGAATGAGCTTTTGGCTCTTTCTTAAGTACGATATTTACTGTATTACAAGTCAATTTAGTGTATTACTGGTCAATCATAGTCTCTGCTTAGAGCCTCTTAAGTGACAGGGCTACCCTTTCCAGTCCTCCCCCACCAGTTAAGTACACGGCTGTGGATATTACTTGGCAATGAAGGGGCATGATACTCTGGCAATCCAAGATTACTAGGGACATGTGAATATCCATCACACGGTCAAGTACGCGGCGTTGTCTTCCTGCCGATTTGAGGGATTCTGGATTGATTAGTAAATACTTGCTCTTTTCCCGTCATGCCCAGCAAAACCTTCGTCATCCGAGCGCACACCAGAACCATTTACACCAAACCCATCACCTTTACCTGTGCTAAATGCAATCAAGTCACGACTCGTGATGTGTATCCAGGTCATCCACCGAAGTATTGCCTCAAGTGCAGTCCCCGTAAAAAACACCCCAATGGAGATACCCGACCGCCAGAACGAGGTGACTTTGTGCCAACACATAACCTAGTTGATTCGACGGGCAAGATAACGCCCGTCGCTTTAGAGGCAGCATCAGAGAAGGGGTGGTTTTTTGTCAGGACAGCTCTAGATTGGTTTGCTGGGGAAAGCATTATTAAGTATCACAGAAAGAAAGGACTGACCAACCGTGGAGAACCGATGTCAGGATTTGTGTTGGAGAGCCTTTAACACATAGACATAATTATGTGCCGAGTGGAGGGAAGGGACAAGCCTTATTCTCCAGATTTAGAGCAGATTCCCCAGAACGTGACGTAGAACCCCACAACGTCCTACTTTTGATGCCATCTCAGGATTTTCACGGAACTTAGGCTATTTGGCTGAGCAATACAGGTATTTTTACAGAACCGATGTCTGTTGAACAAAGGCTAAGCTGAGACGATGCCTATTTCACTAGCCTGTTAATGCAGCTCTCGTCTCAGGAAAAAAGCCGATGGTTTCTGATGCCCTCAAGCCCAATGTTCAAGACCTGCAAAAAGATGTTATCGAGTTATTGGGGCAAATCGATGCCCTAATGGGTCGCGCTAGTAGCGCCCTCGGTTCCGATAGTGCTGGCAAAAAGTATGGGGAATTGCAGCAGGAAATCAACGATGCTACCAGCAATGTAAAAGATTTGGCGCTGAGAATGGCAATTGTTGCACCGATGAAGGCAGGTAAATCCACAATCATCAATGCAATTGTTGGACAAGATATTTTGCCGAGTCGTAATGCAGCGATGACGACACTTCCCACTGAAATTGTCTTTTACACTGAGTTATCAGAGCCAATCTTAATCCTGACTCCCCAAATCTTGGCAGTTTTTCAAGAGACGCTTCTAGCTTTAAAGCGCAAGATTGATACCTTAGAGGATCGAGGGCATTCAAAGATTGCTCAGTACCCACATCTGGCACAACTGCTGGAGAAAATCCAAGCAATGGGAGTGGTTTCAATCCCTGCCAAAACTGTAGGGCGCTCACAGATTACTCAAACCTTAACTGAGCTGAACGACTTAATCCGGTTATGTAGCGTGATCGAACCCCTAGCCGACCCGCTTCAGTCTCTCCTGGAGGTTCCTCGCATTTACACTCCTTTCTGGCACTCACAGACAACTGAGCAATCAAACCAATTAGGTAACCTAGTTATCATAGATACTCCTGGCCCTAATGAAGCTGGAGAAAACCTCAGACTGCTGAATGTCGTTTATGAGCAGCTTCAGAAAAGTTCCTTGGTATTGATTGTTCTGGATTTTACTCAATTAAAGACAGAAGCAGCACAGCAAGTTAAAAAAGATGTTGAGAGGGTAATCCAACTCAGAGGAAAGGAAAACCTTTACGTTCTAATCAATAAGGTTGACCAGCGTACAGAGGGTGACATGACCCCAGAGCAAGTACGGCAGTTTGTCGCTGCTGAATTTGGGATAGGTGGCTCTGGTGAAACCAACCGAGTGTTTGAAATAGCTGCAAGATGGGCTTTTTGTGCTACTAACTTCCTGTTAGAACTCCAACAGTATCCAAGCCTTGATCTTGCTCAGATGACAACAGCACGAGCCTTAGCTCAACAAGCACTTGGTTCAAGGTGGGAAGCCAAACTGAACAGGGTAAGTGTAGAAGATCTCCAAGATGAAGCAGAGTATCTTTGGAAAGAGTCAGGTTTTGCCCCATTCGTAGAAAAGGCAATTAATGGCCTCATGGAACGCGCTGCACCGAGGTGCATGAAGTCGGCGCTCAATATTGCTTATAGTCGTCTTATGGAACTCCATGACGATGTACAACTCCGAGGTAGTGCCATTGCCAAAGATGAAGAGAAACTACGACTTGAGGTAGGGGCACTAGAAGCAGATTTACATCGCCTTGAATTGTGTCGCACTCAGTTAAGAGAAGTCGATAAAATTAAGACTCACCTTCATAATGAACTCAACAGAATATTAGAAGTTCTAAAAGACAAAGCAACAGTCAGCATAGAGACTTTTTTTAGTGAAGAAGAGTACCAACGCTCTGGGGTATTCAAAAAGGTAGCAAGGGGTATTGGTAACATTTTGAATACTCTTGAGCTAAGAGGAAGCTATAAACAGACTGGCATAATTGAATTCAGTAGTTCTGACGACGCAGAAAAATTTGCAACATTGGCAATAACTTACCCAAAGCAAAGAGCCGAGAGCTTGTTAAACAATGTTCGTCAACAAGTAGAAAATATAATTGAGCAGTCGCGTCAAAAGTTGATAACTGAGTTAGTCAGTGAAACCCAACCCATTATTGAGCAAGCAAATCAGCGCTTAAATGAAGGTTTTAACCTAAATTTATCCTTGCCGACCCCAACACTTAAGCCCGCTGAGATGACTTTCGTTAAGCCCCGCATCAAAAGTGGTTTTAGAATGGTAGACCAAGGTCATGAAATTGTTAAAAAAAGAGAGTGGTGGCACTGGCTTTGGATTGTTCCTTTTGAACAAAAAGTTGAAAAGTCTCAAAAAAAAGAGAATTTTTACACTGTATCATTGAAAGAAATAATTAAAGAATCTAATAGCTTTATCGAGCAAAATATTGAAACGATTAAACAAGGAATGAACCAGTACCTAGATGAAGACTTTCAGCAGCGGATTGATACATTTTTTAACAATCTCGATCATTATCTGAGTAACTATCGAGATAGTTTGAGGCAGGCACAGCAAGACCAGAGATTGTCTCTTGACGAAAAGGGAAAATTAATGGGCGAACTTGAGTCCATAGGCTCACAGTCTATGGAACAAATAAAAAAAACAGACATCTATATCAAACGCACAAACGAGTTGATGCCGGGTAGGTGATGACCAATCTTTCAGATCTCTCTAAATCAGGCAGGCTTGGGCAAAACGCGAGTATCTCCAGCCAGTTTACCCGTCACCTTGAAGAACTCCAGTGCCGAGTTCCTGTCGTTGGGGATAAAGCTTTGATTGACCTGGTTAACGGCATTCAAGTTAGCAAAGACCTCATCCGCTATCGCAAGAATCGAGGTTTCTTTGGGCAACTGCTAGACACACTAAATGGAAGCGATCGCAAACGCCAAATCCTCTTGGATGGCAACCTAATCACAGGTGAAGAAGCTTTGCACCAATGGGTACTAGAACTCAGTGACTCACTTCGTATAAGCCAAGTCGCCCTGGAAGTTACCCAGCAGTCCTTACTAGAAGCGCGTGATGCCATTCGCCGCCAAAAACAAAGATTGCAAATGCAAGAAGAAGCACTGCTGGCACTGGGTCAAGGACTTGAGCGCCTCGCTCAACAAGTTGGCACGAGACTCAACGAACTGGAAGCGAGAGTACGATCGCTGGAAGTGCGAGTGGCTGCCAATGAAGACTTAGACCGAATTGTCACTGCTTGGGCAGCCAAACAAACTTATACCAACCTGCCTTGGGCTGTGCAAGTTGCCTTATTAGCGCGGGAAGTCTTTAGCAGTTCCGTTGCGGCGTATGAACTGGAAACGGGAGATACAACTGGGTATCGCTCGTTACTGGTTAATAAAATTCTCTCAACCAGCAAACAACTGCCTCAAAGCTTCTTTGGACTGGCTGACTTGCTAGACCATTCTTGGGTAGAAATGGAAAAAAGCGATCGCAACCTCTGTGCCGCCTTACTCGAAATTCGCTCAATCCCGCAACAACGCCTTACTAATACACCGCGATTGTTTGCTATTGGAACAACCCTAGAACTCGCAACACTCCCAGAAGAAGCTAGACCTTCTAAACCCGGTCAAATCGCACTATCTCTGTGTCGCAACCAAATTGACTCTATCTCCCGCGTCACGGATGCCCGCGAATTTGTTACCGCCGTGGTTGAAGAAACAGCCAATGACTCTGTAGCCCTCTTGTCGAGGAGTTGAAAATTTATGCAATCTGCAAATACGCAAGTTGGGTTGGTCTTGGTGGGTGGCGGTGCCAAAGGAGCCTATCAAGCTGGTGCGCTCAAGTATCTTGCCGAAGAAACAGCCATAGAACCACAAATCATTGCTGGTACTAGTATTGGCGCTCTTAACGGTGCCGTTTTAGCAGCACATCCACCCTTTGAGCAGGGTGTCCGTCGCCTGAACGAACTTTGGGAGCGACTGGGTTACGAACAGATTCTACGTCCCAATACGGGTACAGTACTGAGGACGTTAAGCTACGCGGCTCAAACCTTAGTACCAACCTTCCAAAAGTGGTCGCTCGATTTGTTGATGCAGCTACAGTTACTGCCAGACTCTACAGCCATCTTTGACCCAGAACCGATCGAGCGACTGTTACGCGAAGCCGTAGACTTAGCCGATTTGCGACAGGGTGTTGAGTTATGGGTAACGGTCTTTCCGGCACTGAAAATCCCAGGCATCAATTACGACTTACTGATGAACTTGGTCGATCTGATTCGCGCTAGGACTGGCACAAAAGCACAATGGCTTTGCGCTCAGAACTTTCAGGATGACGAAACTCTTTACAATGTACTCCTTGCCAGTGCCGCAATTCCCCTAGCATTTCCCCAACGGGAAATTAACGGTCAGTTTTATGTTGATGGAGCGTTAGGCGATAATATCCCCCTTGGAGCTTTGGCGGCGCGAGGATGCACTCAGGCGATTGTCATTCACTTAGGTAATGGAGAAACATGGAACCGCCACGACTTTGCACAGCAGACTCTTATTGAAATCCGACCCGAACAACCAATTAACACGTTTGACACTCCCATTCTTGGGTCAGTTAGTAGTCTGCTTGACTTTAGTGCTGAACGCATCACAGAACTCAAAAAGCGTGGCTACGAAGATGCTAGACGTTGTTTAGAGCCAATTATCGCAACTTTCAGGAGTGTTCAAGCCCAACGTCAGTCTCACAATTCACTGATGTCCTCGACGCAACAACTGCTGAATGACTCCCCTTTAAGTTGAGATGGCTCTTCTATTTCAACTATCTAAAACCGTTGAGGGCATACCAGTAAACGACCGATTGATGGTATACCAAGGTGACCCACCTTCAACCTACCTTTCAACCCCTGGCGGTGTACCAAAAACCTGTCACTTTTTCTATGTCCCTATAACCCCTTGTGTTGAAGTTTTTGGTACAACAGCAGGCGATTGCGCTATGGCTCCGGTTATATGAGTTATCGGAACTAGGCTTCAAGCAAGTTATTGTGTCATGAAGTGCGATCGCACTGTGTAAAGAGCCAACTTCACACAACAACAGAGCAAAGGAAATTTTCTATAACCTATTGAACCAGACAACAGCCCAAGCTCACAAACTCCTGAACACCTAGCTTCGGAGCGTTTCTATGGCATCGTTTAGCCAATCCAGATAGGTTTGTTCTCTCCGCCTCACTAACTCCACTACCAATCGCTGCATCTTCTGCTCACGGGAAGCCGTCGTCGCCTCTAGGGATGAAGCCGCTAGCGCCTCGCACTCGGCTAACTTTTCGCGCCGTGCCTCAAGCTCTTGCTCCAGCAGCGGGATAATCGCCTCATTCGGTAATTGGGCGGCAAAGTGAAGTTGTGCAAGCAAGGGTTCTCGTAGAATCGGTAAGGGTTGATGCGTCTGGAGCCATTGGGTTAACTCGGCTACGCCTGTGTCTGTAATTTGGTAAACCTTACGGTTGGGACGATCCTGCTGAATTTGAACAGTACAGACAATCCAACCCTGCGCCTCTAGCTTGTCTAATGTGCGATAAATCTGCGCCTGATCGGCAGGCCACAGGTGGGCAAGGCACTGGTTAAAGCACTCGGTTTTGAGGTCGTAGCCTGTCCTCTCCTGCTGCTGGAGAAGACCGAGAATGACGTGGGCAAGAGACATAAACGGTTTACCGAACTCCATGGGGGAAAAGCCCCACTCGTTATATTCATATAACTCTATGCTAATATATGATTAATCATATATAGGACAGGACAAGCTAAAGACTTGTCCAATCATCGGAGGCAATTGTATGAGCGTGCCAACTCAAACGCTACGAACTGTTGCCGGAATCATCAACAGCGTTGAGACGCTAGAAGGGGCTGGATTCCTGGTGCGTCGTCCTTTCCCAAAAAGCAGCTTCTCAGAGTTCGACCCGTTTCTCCTCCTCGATGAACTCGGTCCTGTTAATCTGAAACCGGGTCAGGCGAAAGGCGCACCCGACCACCCCCATCGTGGCTTTGAAACCGTTAGCTATGTCCTGGAAGGACGGTTAGAACACAAGGATTCTCAAGGACATGCCGGACTCTTAAATTCCGGCGATGTGCAGTGGATGACGGCTGGCGCAGGTGTCGTGCATTCCGAAATGCCGGAGGCAGAGTTTACCCGCCGTGGTGGACGGCTGCATGGAATTCAACTGTGGGTGAACTTGCCGCAACAAGACAAGATGATTCCACCCCGCTATCAGGAAATTCCGTCAGCTCAAATTCCCGTGGCTCAAACCGAGGATGCTTCCGTGACGGTGCGGGTCATTGCGGGAGAAGCGTTAGGGGCAAAAGCGGTGATTGAGACGCGCACACCGATTATTTATCTGCACTTGACGCTGCAACCCGGCGCAACTCTTGTTCAACCTGTGCCGAAGGAATACAACGCCTTTGCCTATGTACTAGAGGGAGCGGGCTTATTTGGGGCAGAGCTTGAGCGTGGTGATGATGGGCAAATGGTGCTCTTTGCTCAGGATGGGCCAGAGGTGACGATTGCTAACTCGGCTGATGCCGAAAAACCCCTCGACCTGCTGCTCATTGCCGGCGTACCACTCAATGAGCCTGTGGTGCGCTATGGTCCCTTTGTGATGAACACTGAAGCCGAAATTCTGCAAGCGATTGAAGACTACCGCAATGGAAGGATGGGACGTATCCATGATTAACATACTTCAACAACGCATCGCTCAACATCAATTACTCAGCGAGTTACGAATTAAATTGCTACGTCTGCACAAACTTTTGCTGGATACAGAGCGTTTAATATATGAACAAGTCCGAGGACAGGTTTCCAGAGGTGAATTGCTGCAACTGGTAATCAATCACGACCAATTTGCCTGGTTACATCGACTCTCAGAACTGATTGTGCAAATTGATGATTTGCTACAGGCATCGGAACCTGTGACCTCAGAGGTGATTGCTGCTCTGGTGAGTGATGTTCGTATCCGGCTGACCCCAGATGAATTGGGGGATGATTTCGCAATGAAGTATGATGCAGCGTTTCAACGCCACCCTGATGTGGTGTTAGCTCATGCCGATGTTGTGACGCTGCTGGCTACTGATTTTCATCAATAAGTTAATCCGTTCGTGCAGTTGTCAGAGTTAGGCTTTCGCAGTGCGTAATCCCGTTGAGCAGCGAGGGAGGTGTGATCGCTGTCTTTGCAAGTTTCACGACGAGTAGAAGTCTTAAAGGAATTTAGAACTGCGATCGCCCCCTAGATCAAGGCAATGCCAGCTTACACTTCATCAAGAATTCATAAATAGGGGGTGACACCCCTCATGCCTGAAAGTAATAATAAGGCTAGTAGATGCACCCTGATGATTGAGAGAGCCGCCTAGCGTGACTCTCTTATTTTTTTTGCAAAGCCTTTGTCCACCTCAACGGGTTGGATGATGCGATCGGCTCGCCCCTGTCTTGCACTAGCGCGACCTTCCGTTAATATTAACGGAAGGTCGGGAGGGTTCACTTTGGGTGATCGCCTCCAGACTAAATCATCGAGCTGCCCAATCACTGTAACAAGCGACCCTCACCGGAGCGCTTGACTTGTAGGGGTTCTGCGGGTTCCACCAAGCTTAAATCTTTTGTGTAGCAACCAGGGGAGTCAGTGACTTTCGCCCACAACTTTTGCTCTACCCCCTGCTTCAGACTACTCCCGACTCGATTCTTGATGACTTTCAAGAGTGAGGGTTCTAATTCCCCATAGAGAGAGCGCACAATAAAGTCAAGGTGTAGCACCGTGCCCGAATGTTCGCTTAACAGGAGTGAGAGCGCCTCTATTTGATTCATACCCTGATAATTGGGAAGCCTTTCGACATCTTCCACCCCCTCCGAGGAAGTACTACCGTTGCGGCTGCCATTGATTTGTGTGTTGGTAGTGGTTGATGGAAGATGTGGCTCCCCAAACGGTGAGTCCTCAGACCCAAGTGGAGTCAGCACCGAGTTGGGCACAATGACCAACCAGGAGTGTCCAAGGTGTTTTAGTTGGGTGTAAGTCACTCCCAGGAGTTCAAACACCTTATCCACAACTAATTCCATTTGAGCTAAATCCTCTTTTGACCACGACAACTCCTTTGTGTCGAGGGGATTATTCGCCGTTGAACCCACAACAATGGCATCCTCACCAACGAACCGATTCCATTTGGAAGCCAAACCGGGTAACTTCAACTTGAGACGGCGAAACACGGCTTCGTTCGGACACTCCAAGGATAAAGTCTTACCACCAACAGTATTGTCAGTTAGTGAAATCCCCCCAGAGTCAACACAGAAACTCAGCAAGGTACGGCTGGAGGTACTCAGGGTGTCAAGGAATTGCTCCAACAGATTTGGAGAAGACGGCTCTTCTATTGAGGTGTGGTCAGATGCACCATTCCCCTGATGAGTTTGAAGGGCGCTGTTGTTGACGACCTCACTGGCGTGACCATTGCCATACATCAGGGAGCTATCTTTTTGGGCGGCATCACTCGAATCGCTCTCCACGTTTCTCTTGATAGCAGCGCTAAAAGCTGTCGGGGTTGGAGTTGCTGGCTCCGCGTGTGGTAGTTCAAGTGTCACTGACAGTTCTTCAACGCTTGACCATCCTTCCAGCAGGGCTTCGACATGCGCCAACTTGTCTAAAGCTAGCGCCAGCTTTTTTTCGTACTCCTGAACCTGCTGCACGTAGTGGGATTTTAACTGCACCAAGGGTGTGCGTAAGTCGTCGGGAGGTGGAGAGAGTTGGAAGTGTTCGGTCATCGGGCAGGAGCGTTCTTCTTTGCAAGGTATTTAAGGGAAGGCTATCTTCCTCTAGCCTAGTAAAACCACTCTTTATGAGTGGCTTGCTGCTTCTTTCATCATCGAATTGTGTGTTCCCTATGCCTAGCAAGTACGTTTTTGTTAAAGAGTACACGGTACAAGCTCACAACCGACTAATTCACACCCGCACCTTCAAGTTCATCTGCAAGCAATGCTCTGCACCCACCGTGCGGGAAACTTTCGGCTCTAGACCGCTGTACTGCGAACAGTGTCGTCCTCCCAAACCCAAGACGATTAAAGCCACGACTAATCCAAAAAAGTCTCAGCCCACAAAGCAAAAGCGCTCAATCGCTCCGTCCCAACTTCGAGCCGGGAAGCATAGCAACAGCAAAGAAACACCCAGTAGCTTCTTCCCGACGCACAACCTAGTGGCAACCGCGTCAGGAGAAAAAATTCCGGTGGCTTTAGTGCCAACACAGACACCAGAATTGTTCAGGGTGCAGACAGCGGATAATTGGGGAAGTCACTCACCCATTGAGTACGACACCAAACGCGGATTGCTAGCGCAGGGGCAACCGTTAGTTACTTCCACCTTGGAAGCGCTCTCCCCTAAACCGGACGAGTGATAAGCGCTCGCTTAAGTGGGAAATTGTTGTCGATGTACCAATTAGACTCTAAATAGTTAGGCAAAGCGGAGAAAACCAATGGACGAACCCGAACACGACCTTCGCCGTTGGGCGAAATCGGGCAAGTGGTCGTCCGGTTTAAGGGGGCGCGATCGCGTTGGGGGTGAAATGGGGTAGTTTGGTGCGCTCGCCTGACAAGCCGAGCTTCCTGTGAATTCACAGGAAGCTCGAAAAATTTGAGAGGTGGGTGCACTCGCCAATCCTCTCAAGCTTCACGCAAGGCTTCTCGGTAACGGGTTACACTTTGGTCAATATCTTCCTCCACTTTTTAAGTTACGTCATTCATTTCATTGTTCTGGCATCTTGACAGCCGGAGATGGGCGGTAGAGGTCAATCAAGCAAGTCGCCTCTGGTATAAGGCGAAGGTGCAAGAGCGGTTCAATTCATTCATCGCTACCTGGTTCTCGGTTTAGCTCAAGGAGATTCCTATGCTATGTGTTGAAGATTTGGTAAACCTAGACCCATTTCAACAGCTTCCCCAAGAGCGATTAGAGTGGGTCTGCGAACACGCTCAAACCGTCGAACTGGGTGCCGGAGAGTTCCTGGTGCATGAAGGAGATCCGGCGTGTGGCTTATTTATCCTGATTGCCGGCAAAATGAGCATTACCCGCCGCAGTGAAGGGATTGACATTCCCATCGGACAACATGAAGGTCCATCGTTCTTTGGTGAGTTTTCCGTCCTCACGGATGAACCTGTACCCGTAACGATGCGGGCAACAACAGAGTGTAAAGTTTACGAGATTTCGGCAGACGACTTTCTCAAACTACTACATGAATGTCGAGATTTTGAGCGAACGGTCTTCCGCATCGTGCTGAGTCGGGCTCGTGGGCTAGAGTCCTTCATTCGCGGACGTGAGAAGATGGCAGCGTTAGGAACCCTTGCCGCCGGATTAGCCCATGAACTCAACAATCCCGCCGCCGCCCTGGTTCGTGGCTTGCGGGAAATGCCAACGGCTGTCCTCGAACTTCAACGAATGAACTTAGTTTATGGACAACGCCAGGTTGAACAAGCGCATACTCAGCACTGGTTGCAGCTGCGAGACCAGGGCTATGAGGCGATTCTCAACGATCACGTAGACTTCGTAACTTTGAGCGATCGTGAAACCCTTCTGCTGGACTGGTTGGAAGACTATGGGGTGAAGCAGGCTTGGAAACTAGCAGAACCGTTAGCGTCTGGGGGCATTGAGGTCGATACCTTAAATCAGCTCATGGAGCGTTGGCGCAACGACTCCACGGAGATGCGGGAAATGGGCTTGCACTGGCTAGCGCTTTCCTTTGAAGTGATGTCGATGATTAAACATGGTTTACGGGGAGCGGAACGAATTTCCGAACTGGTGCAGGCAATGAAGTCGTACTCTTACCTGGATCAGGGCATTCAGCAAGAGGTCAATCTGCATCAAGGCTTAGAAGATACCTTGCGGTTGTTTGCTCACAAACTCAAGTGCGGCATCCAGGTTCAACGTCATTACGACCAACAGATTCCGAAAATCCTTGCCTTAGGCAGCGAACTCAATCAAGTGTGGACAAACTTGATTGATAATGCGATTGATGCGATGGAGGGCAAGGGAGTGCTTGAAATTACGACTCATCAGTGCGAGCGCTTTGTCCAGGTTGACATCACTGATTCGGGATGCGGCATTGCGCCTGAGATTCAAACACGCATTTTTGAACCCTTCTTCACCACCAAATCAGTCGGACAGGGTTCTGGGCTAGGGTTGGAAACGGCGCGGCGGATTGTGGAGAATCGCCACCAGGGAACGCTCTCGTTTGAGACAAAACCGGGCAGAACCTGTTTCACCATTTGCTTACCCTTGCCAAACCAATGAGCGATCACACCAAGCAGATCTTTCTTTCAATTCCAAGGAAGCTCGAAAAATTTGAGAGGTGGGTGCGATCACGCACTCATTTAACGGGACTTAGACAAAAAGTGAAGCAAAAATGGCTTCAAACCTAGATATAGAAAGGCTTTTAGCTCGAATAGACATAAATCTAGTATTTACAAGGGTTTCAGGCTTTTTTAAGTCATCGACCTCTTTCCCTTTCTAAGAGGCATTTTCAGCCCCTTTAGGGGCTATAAAATGTCTAAGTCCCGTTAACCACGGCACCGAAGCGCTTCAGATTAAACCCATCCCACAACACCTCGGATTTGAGAAACTGCCAGTTCTCGATCAATCTGTAATCTCGCTTTGACGATCTCCGTATCCGGCTGCTTATACCAGCGGTCATCGGCAGAAAATGTTGTTAGCGAACATTATCTTAACCGCCTTTTTACCTGCTGCTAAGTGCCTATAATGCTGAGTTGCATGGGGCGGCTGCGCCAGTTTTTCCGCGATCATCTCCACAGCCAATGCTACCGTTGCTGAGTGGCGCTCTTCCCGTGCGATCACGTTGAGCAACAAATCAAAACATCACGATGAGGTTTTGATTTGTTGGGTAATGGCGCTTCCCGGCTGGCTCAACCCAGAACTCAGAACCAAATTATCAATTGGCGACCTTCCGTTAATATTAACGGAAGGTCTGTTTTGTGTTGTTTCACATTTGTTGCACAACAGAGGGAGTTGCTCAGCCAGAGCGTGTGGCGGAGCCGGGACATTAAGCTGATTGAAAAGACGTGACAGCACTGTAAAACTATCCCTTCAGCCAGACGGCTCAAGCGAGAAAAACTTTGTATTGTTCGTTACAGTTACCTAGCCGTCTTGGGTGGTGATGTAATCGTCTTCTACTCAGAGAAAACGCCCAGAGCGATTGCTGACACTTAGTTTATTGTGTTAGCGCCTCTGCACTCCAGTTCCCGACTCTATGAGCTAACCCACCTGAGAGGGTTAGCTGAACAACACAGAACAATTTAATGATCATTGTCCACCACTTGAACAACTCCCGCTCTCAGCGTGTGCTCTGGCTGCTAGAGGAACTCGGACTTGAGTATGAACTCAAGCATTACGAGCGCAACCAGGAAACTCTGCTGGCACCAGCGACGCTGCGTGAGGTGCATCCGCTCGGCAAGTCGCCGGTGATTACCGATGGGGCACTAACTTTGGCTGAGTCCGGTGCCATCATCGAGTATCTAGTCGAGCGCTATGGCGGAGGACGACTCGTGCCACCGCTCGGCACCCCGGAGCGGCTACGGTATACCTATTGGCTGCATTACGCAGAAGGCTCGCTCATGCCCTTTATACTGTTGAAGCTGGTCTTCGACCGCCTAGGGCAGGCATCTATGCCATTCTTCATGCGACCGTTCGCACGGGTAATTGTCAACCGCGCTAAGAGTTCGTTCATCGAACCTCAGCTCGCGCAGCACCTGAATTATCTGGAGATGGAGAGCCAGAAAAGTGATTGGTTCGCAGGTAACGAGTTCACGGCGGCTGATATCCAGATGAGCTTTCCGTTGGAGGCAGCGGCAGCACGTTCCGGCTTGGACGAGAGCCGACCCAAGTTAATGGACTTCCTTGAGCGCATCCACGCACGTCCAGCATATCGGCGTGCTTTAGAGCGCGGCGGCGAATACGATCTTCTGAGTTGGACAAAAGACGGCTCTTGAATAGTTGCGGTGCAAGGCAATCTCTCAGCCTTTGAGAGCGAGATTTTTGTCAAGCAAGGCAATTGAGTTGTCGGAAAATGCGGTTTCACAACGGTTTCTCAAGCGATCGCACGACAGGTTGCCCCACTTCTACCTTCCTTTAATATTAACGGAAGGTCGCCGATTGATAGTTTTGTTCTGACCTCTGGGTTGAGCAAGAACCGTCCCTTGTGATGAACCACCACGCCGCCTCATCCCCCGAGCGACCAACTGTCAGTAAGCCGTAGTTGTGTAAGAGTGAAGCCTTCCTATCCCTAAGGGTAGTGGCAATCTGTTTACCCTCCTCGCTGTCTAGCGATGTCAGTATACTCGTCGAACAGCGCCTGATCTTCGTAAAGCACAGGCATCTTGGGTGAGAGGGTCAGGGAGGCGATCGCTTCTGACCACAGATGTGGATTCTGCACCGCTAGAAGAGCGCGATCACACCCCACCCAATTTCATTCTTTCGTCAGCTCACACAGCAGCACTGGCTTCTCGAATAAGTCAAGCTTGGCGTAATCACCATCAATGGCAGTAATTTCAAAGGGAGCAAATTGTTCGCAATGTGCTGGACATTTAGACCAATTGACGCGATCGCCTACTTGCTTCGCAGCAGAGGGTAAGGAGCTGGCGGTAGGAACCTCGGAAGCCTCGCTTGGAGCTACCTCAGAGGTTTGGCTCTCCCCCAATAGTGGCTTGACAAACGCAGTACTGCCATTGGGCGGTATGGTAGGTTCTCCTGTGAATTTCTGATTCAAGCCAACCAGCTTTAGAGGGGGTGTACTCGCGCCCGTATGTAACATCGCCTCCCTACTGCCTTTGCTGCCGTCACTGAGTGGCGCTCTTCCAGTGCGATCACGTTGACCAACAAATCAAAACCTCACGGTGAGGTTTTGATTTTTTCCAAGAGTACTATTGCCTCAATTTTAGTCTCAGCGCTGACAGGGGTAAGAAGTGGTGACCAAACTATCTAGATGAACGTAGCCCTTCTAGTTTGGGATACATCGAAAGAAAAGCTCTTATCGTTAGGACTACGAGCTTGCAGTCCGATCAGTTGGCTCTACTCCTGAAAAGAATCTGGGTAAGTATTGAACTACCTGCTAGCCTGCTACGTGCAGGTTTAGTCAGACTGCTTCTTGAAAGCTGTCAAGTTTTTTGAAATAATTTTTCCGAGGAGCAATTGGGGTCAAAGTCTCGGTCTTATATTTAGCATCTCACACCCGACAATCTTCGTAAAGAAGGATGACATATTAGGGTCAATTGAAGGAAAAGTGTTTTGATGAGCCGCAAAAAATGGAATTAATTGGTGAGGCAGGTGGGTAAAGCAATGGTGTTCGGGAAAGTGCCCACCACGATAGCTATGGCGATCGAGTGGTACGGGCAATCCTTGCCAGATGCCAAAAGAACAAGAGAACTTAGCAATCTCAAGAGCGCTTTAAAAAGGTGCTTGCTTACGGGATACGGGTTTGAATTGGATGAACTTTCCAGCAAAGCACGATTGCAGGAGTGCTTGTCGCGGCTGTCCTTGAGAGAGTTCCGGAAGGCAAAAGTCGTTTTTCAGGAGGTGGCAACCGCTCGTCAAAGCGCTGGAGAGATTTGCGCTTCGACTGTTTTCAACTACAAGTCTAATTTGTATCGCTTTGTCAAGTGGCTGCAACAGCAGGACTGGTATGAGGAGGCTCTCGCTAGTTGCAATCCAGAAATTACACCCACGATTTATAGCGGTCACTCGTTGAATCAGTCGCAAAAAGTTAAACCGCGAAACATTGTTCCCTACAGCCTCAAGGAAGAGGAATATCCGGAGCGCCTCAAACAACAGTTGGTGGCGCTACAAGAGTTTTGGACGCTATCCTTCCACCCACGGCGTCGCCAACCCCCCTTGCGTCCCGCCTCAATCAAAACGTACCTGTTGCGAATCAAAATGTTCCTAGGCTGGGTCAAAAACGTTTACCGTCAGGGAATAGAACCTAATGAATTAAACCTGGAACTTAGTACGCAGGTGGAGCTAGTCGAGGAGTTTGTTAACTGGGGGTTGGGTTTAAGAGAAAACAGTTACACTTGGGCGTTTCAAGTGGTAAAGGCAGCGATTTTCGTGACCAAGTGGTGGGAGGCTTCTCATCCCCCAACTCTATCGGAGCCAACTCCGGAGCGACTACTGGCAACACTAGAATTTCTGGGGTTAAAGCCGACAGCGAAGTTTTTTGAACAGTACGGCCCAAGTAGAAGCGCCACTTCCAGACTGGATGCCCTGCAAGCTTACCAGCGTTCTTTGCAGCGTATTGAGAAAAAACAACCCAACTCTAGACGCACCTTGCACGCTGAAAAGCTGTTGACTTTCTCTGAGTGTTTGCAAGTCCTGGAATATTTAGAAAAATGCTGCGCCAACAGACGTATTGGAAGTATTTTGCGAAGTGAGGCAGAGGTGTTCAAGTCGGTTCAGCGCTACACGCTGATCAAGCTGTTGGTATTTTGTCCGATAAGGCAGCGGGAAATCCGGGAACTGGAACTGGGGCGAACGCTCAAGAGGGAGGAGTTTGGGTATGTTATCAGGTTGTCTCCTTCTGACCACAAAACGGGTTCAGCGACTGGGTTAAGCCGAGAGTTTCTCTTGCCAGAAGTGCTGACGGCTACTTTGGATGAGTGGCTCAATGTCTGGCGTGTGCGGGTGATAACGAATCATCAGTTGGTTTTCATCTCGTTAGGTTCAAAACGGCACTCAGAACTGATTGGTCAACCCTTGAGTGAAAATGCTCTGTGTTCCCTGGTAAAAACGACAATGAGGCGAGCCACCAACGTTTTGTTTGGCACTCCCCTATCAATAACGCCCCACGATTTTAGAAGGATAGCCATAACGCACCAACGGAAATTTGGCTCTCCCGAACAAAATGAGGCTTTAGCCGCACTGATGGGGCACTCGCTGCGGGAAGCGGATGAAATTTATAACTACATGACTCCTATAGAGAAGACGAAAAAAGCGCTTAACTGGTGGCAGCCCTCTCCCGATTAGTGCTTAACCAACTAGGCAGTTCAGGAAATCGCTTTGGATAGGTGCTTCCGTAAACGTGCGGCACTCTAGGACTATTTATTATTCGTTGTTACACAAAGCTCGAAGCAACAGAACTGTTTTCCAGCATCCGTGTAGCTGATTAGCAGGTAATTCTCGAACTCCTCTAGATAGCCCATTAGCACGCAAACTGGCCAAACGTGGCCAAGCAGAAAAAATCCTTTCAAGTAGACTGTTTAGAGAATGACTTGTTGTACGTGGATCGTTTGCTTTGACAGCAAGCTTCAGCGCACTTTCAATGACGTAGTCAGCAATCTCACGATTTACTAGTTCTTTTTGTTCCTGAGAATTGATTACCCTAGCGATCGCGACTAATTCCTGCTCCAACTTAGATCGAAGGTTTTCATCACCACTATTTGCCGCATGATCCGAGGCAACCATCAGGGCAAAAAGTGAAGTAGATGGTTCTGCTCGGTAAAGCTCAACAATATCAAGATTGTTCAATAGGTTACTCAGTTTTTCGGCAAAATCCCTGTAAATTGGCAAGTCCCCAATCACAGTGAGAATCAGCAGCCATTTTTCTTTAGCAGAAGGTTCATCGATAAGAAAATTGATCGCATTTTCTACTACTGCTTTCAACTGCTTAGAGGCAATCTGCTGTCCTAACTCAGTTCCCAGAAGAGAAGCTAAATATTTGCTGTGCTCTCCACCGAGTAACGAGTCCAAGTTATCTTGGGCGAGAGATGATTCATCACGCCAAAGTTGTGAATCCAGGAACTGCTGCTGCTCAAGAGTTTTAATAGCCAAGGCAGAAAATTTTTCAGCAATCCTCACGGCTTTGAAAATCTCCGGATCGCACCCGGATAAGACAGTGCCAAGACCATGAATAACCAACTTCATTCTGTTGAGCCGTCGAGGGTGGAGAGCGTCATTCCAGAATTCTAGGTTGCGATCAAGGAGGTCAGCATTAATCGATCTGATTTGGGAATGTTCCTCTAGTCTTTGAGCAAAGTCCTCTAACTCCTCTACTTGAAGTTCGGCATGATACAAAAGGTTATATAGTTTGCTTGTATGTGCCCAAATCATTGCTAGCCGCATTGAAGGCAGCCACTTCTTAGTCTCGTGCCAATAACTAAACTCACCACTGAGGAGATTGAGGATTGCCTGAAATAACCGAAATTGAAGTTCACCGATATCGCCACAAAGTTCGTCAAGGATATGTTGAACTAAGCCAGTTGAGTCGGGAGAAAGCAGCGCTAAATCAATCAGATGTAGCTGGCATACTGGAGAAGTTAATCGGGAGGCAAGTCTATCTAGCACCGCTCGTCTCTCACTTGACGGAAACTGCCTAAATGTCTCTCTTACCTGCACAGGAAGTTTAACGGGAAGGCAACAAAGGCGTTCTAGGCAAATTTCAAGTCCTTCAGCAGCCAATAGGAATTCTGCTGCCCGACTTTTTTTTTCGTGGAAACTGAGGCTTTCTGCTGCATACTGTTCAAGGTGAAAATGTCGTAGTAGCCCAGCCCCTGATGGAGGAATTAAGTCATCAATTGTAAAGCTACCGTCGTCGTGATGAAGCTTCTGTTCAAACGATGAATAGAAAACTACTGCTGACTGCTCACGCCATTCATTTGTAAGGTCAACGCGCCTGCGAAGATCTGTAGTAGATACGATTTCACTGACCACCCTTTCAAAAGTTGTGTTATCACAGTCAAACCAGAAACGATGCGATCGCAGAACTTGTTCGCGTACATTGGGATTGTTTGATGCCAGCAGCATCACATCATTTTGCCATGTGCAGATAGCTGAGTCTGCTTCATTGATAAAACAAAATTGAATGGAAGAACCATTCTGAACAGCCCGAAGTTTGAAAGTGATTTGCGGCTGTAAGGCTGTAATGTTTGCTTCTTCACCATTAACGGCTATGGCGATTGCTGGCAAGAAGTCTGATACAGGAAATACAAGAGGAGTTGATGAATC
This sequence comes from Symplocastrum torsivum, assembly GCF_059505465.1. Lineage (NCBI taxonomy): Bacteria > Bacillati > Cyanobacteriota > Cyanophyceae > Oscillatoriales > Microcoleaceae > Symplocastrum > Symplocastrum torsivum. Next base: position 36,006 of record NZ_JCACKQ010000040.1, read on the forward strand.
TGGCAGTGTTAGATTGATAGACTCAACCATTTGAATCTGGAAATAAGCCATCAACTCAGGCTCGGTTTTCAGTTCATCCTGTAAAACAGTTGGGAGATCTCGATACAACTCCATCAACATTATTCGATTCACGGCTTGCTGGGATTCGTCTCCTTCTTGCTCCCGCCCCAGGTAAAGAATAATATCTTTGATCGATCGTGCTACAGAAGTAATTACTTCTGGATTTGCTCTAAAACGATTTTCTGTAATTCGCCACTCAAGCCACTGAAAATATTGCTGACGACGGCTAAGACTTTGATGGGTATCATTATTTTCAATTCTCCACAACTGAATACCTCGGAAGTAAAGACGGCTGATGTCATGGCTAATCAAATCGAGTCCATCACTGTTTGAATCAACATTCGATAATAGATGTTGAGCACCAAAAGCGCCAGTATATAGGTTTTCTAGAACCCAATCAGAATAGGCAACAGTCATCTCTTCTGAAAGACTGTTATCCGCCCAAACATCGCTTATTGCACCTTCTGTGGCACGTAAACACTCAATAACAAACATCATTTCACCGTCAGGACTGGGTGAGCCTTCAGGCATCGGAGGGCGTTGAAGCCTGTGTGAATCCAGTAAACAGGAAGCGACATAACGGCGAATAGTAGCAAGGTCTTCAGATTCTCGAACTCTACCATTCCGCACTTCTTGTGTTTGCTTTAGGTGATAAATGATTTCTTTGCTCGTGATGGGAATGTACCGAATGTTGCCTGCACGTAGCAGCAAAATTTTCTTATAGTAGTCCGTTTGACTAAGATCGTTGCTAACCCTTAGTCCCTCTATAATTTCCAGTACACCAATAATTGGTACTCTGCCATCTCGATGGGGAAATTTGCTGAAATAGCGATCATCAATCCAGATAACATCACCAGGTTGAGAGGCATATGTGAATAGGTCGTAGGCTGTTAATCCACTTGCTTCCCAAAATTGCTGTAACTCAAGCTCTGTATCATGGTTAGAGCTTGGTACCGCGATCGCCTCGTATATTCCTTGCTCTAGTCCAGCCGAGACTCGATGGAGTAGATCCTTAAGCCACTGCCTTGATCGATCCGCATACTCACCAGTATTATTAATCGCCACCTGTGCATCACAAACACACTGATGCGTCACAAATACTCGAAAATAGCGACACACTTTTGCTAGCAAATCTGAGCCAGCTAAGAGAACAGCCAGTTCAGAGTTCAAGAATATCAAGTCATTCCGAGTCGGCAACTTTGGTAGTAAATCTGCATATCTCTGATCTCCCAGATTATTCAGCGCCGTTTCATATGCACTACTAGATAAAACTCCCTGTTCTTTCAGTGCCTCAACTAGCCCACGACAATTGATAAACCTTTGTTGCTCTGTCTCATCTAACACAACGGATTGCATCACACCATTAGCATCAAGCTGTTCCAATGGTAAGAACTCAACCACAAACCCATTTTCGGCACGAGCTTTCTCTAGCAAAATGGCTGATTGTTCACCTAATTGTTCTATTAATTCATTAGAGTCTGAACTCAAGGATTGAGGAAGTTCTTGTAATTGTCCAGATTGATGCAGTTGCAAGATTTTGCGATAACTATCCAGCCGAGAGGGCTGATGTGGTAGGAAGTGTTCGCATTCACGCAGAAGGGCAGTTGGCAATTTCGCTGAAATCCGAATTGGACTAAATCGCCGCTCCACTGCATCCAAGATACCAAGGTGATCAGCCAGCAAGAAAGCTGATATGTCTAGATGCAAACGCAACTGAATGCTTGAGTCTGCAAACCATTCTGGGAAAGGGCGGGCACCATAGCGGGCTAACACGGCTACCTGAAAATGGGGATTGGGATAGTTAGCATTTTCTCGGAGAAGATCTCTGAAAATGGTAGTAAGAGCAAATTTGCATACTTTGGCAAACAAATGTAGGGGCAGCTCTGCATTCTCATATTTCTGATTGATTGAAGCTGCATTTTCAGCCCATTCTCGCTGTAGCTTTAGAAGCTCACAAAGTTCAACTGCTTGAAACGAACCTTCTCCCTTAATAGCAAGAATCTGTGCTTGTTGCAAAAAAGGTTGAAGTTCACGCTCCAAACCCAACCTATATCCTGGACTAATGACTTGTTCTAGAATCTCCGTGTTAATAGATTCAGTAGCTGCCCGTTGCCATAACTGACGGGCTAATACAGGATCTTGCAGTTGTACCCATCTAGCTGCTCGGAGCAAGGAAGTTGCATGGACATCTTCTTGCTTTAATAGACGAGAAGCCGTACTCGCTACTCCTGGTAAGTCTCCCTGATTTAGCTGGAGATCCATCAAGGTCACGAGATTTTCAACTGTCTCTTGCAATCGCGCCAACTCCTGTGCATCAGCAACTGCCTGTGAGATCAACCCCAACCTTGCCTGACAACAGGCTCTCAAACGGCGCAGATAGGGAGGCAAAGTACTGCCTGGGAAAAGCTTTTGATGGTTATTCAATAACTGAAAGCATTGCTCAAAACGACCCGCTTGTTCAGCACATTGTGCTGCTAGACTGAGAGCATCAGGTGTTCCCACCAAATTCACCAAATCATCTGCTCTATCGGCTACATATGCCCAGTCTTGTAAGCTAGCTCGAAGCTGGCAAGCTTCGCTTAAATATTGACCGTTATGGCTTTCCTGCCAGCACGTCCCTAAATAGTCAGCAAATGTTTGCCAGTTACCGCTCACCCGTGACTGTTCCCGCCGAATTACCACTTGAATGCTGCGACGAACAGCAGGGTTGCTAAACGTTTCGCTTTCTTGAAGCGCGGTTTCCACCTCTCCATCTATCGCTAGAGTTTGTACATACCAGAAGAGCCAGACATCTTGATTTCCAGTTTGCTCAAACGTTTCCCTTGTACGATGTAGAAGTTCTAAAGCAGGCTTGGGAGTCTCCAAGTAAAGGTATATTCCGAGCAAAGTAACAATGCGTTCAAGGTTATTGCTTCCTTCCTGCACCAACGCTTCTAAGGCTTGTTGACTCGTAGATAAATCAATTTCATAGTTGCGAACCGCTCTCCAAATGATGGCTTGTGAGTTAGTTGGATCTTCGGCAAGTAGCGCGGAACATAACTCCTGAGCCTCTGACTGACGATCTGGATCGTTTGCTAAACAAGCTAGATACCCTATTTGCCAGTATTTCCGTTGTTTCTCTCCTCGCTCAGTTTGAGATGCGAGTTGCCTAAACTCCTCTGCTGCTTTGCGTAGTCGCTGCAAACTTTCGTCATCACGCTTGATAAGTGACCAGTCAACAGGTTGAGCAAAGTCAATTAACCGTTTGGGAATAGCAGATGAGAGTACACTGAAGTAATTAATAGTAGCCTCAGATGCCCTAATCTTCTCCCAATTGGGTTTTTCATAACGAGCTTGTTGAATCTTTACCAGAGCACTAGTGATGTCCCCTTTGTCCAAAAGTGCCAAGGCGTGTATGCGGTTAGTTTCAGCGTCTGGTTCTAAACCTTGAGGCAAGGTTTGCAGCTTGGTAATAACCGCCTCTGTACGTCCTAGTTCCAACAACAAGCCTAGTTCGAGATTGAAAAGGTCAATACTTGACGGACTGCTAATCAGTCTCAGTGCTGCCTCTGCACCTTCAGTGCGATAGCTAATCAAGGCTTGTAGGAGAATATCATCTCCCTCTGGAGCGATAGTACGGGCTTGTTCTGCTAAAGCTTTAGCTTTCTCAGCATCATGTTCTACACTAAGGACATAGCTTGATAGGGATTGCAAAATCTGTGCTTGTAGGGGCTTCTCAAAGACATCCCAGTTTGAGTCATGCCGCAAGGCTTCGAGGCAGGTAAATGCTTGCTGCAAATATCCTTGCCTATATAATTCCCGGAATTCGTCTAGCTGTTTAGCTTTTTCCTTCGACAACTCAGAGGACAAATGTCCAATCTTTGAACTGAGAACACCAAACGCCAATTGTGTTTCTTGAGAATTTTCTGGGAATTGTGGGTATTGCTGTGGTGCACGACCACAGATTTTTTCCACCCACTCCTGCGACTTTAGGTAGCGATAAACAATTTCAGAGTGAGGAGCTAACTTTTGGCGTAGCGTGCTTGCTGACCAAGCTTCATACTGAATGCCATACTCTGCAAAACGTTGTTTCTGAATCAAAATTTCTCTTTGCCGCTGGTTTTGAGTTAGCTCACAGCCGACAAATAAGATGAATCGCCTAACCTTCTGGGTTTGCCAGTAGTCGATATGTTTCAAAAACTCATCAGACGCTTTACTAATTTCGCGAGGTGGAAAATCTTTATAACACTTGCACTGACCTACTTCAGTGTGAATACCATCATCACGATGAGCCAAAAGGTCAATCCCATCCTGTCTCTGCCCTCGTGTTCCATATACATCGCAAGTAGCTATTCCATGTTGTACTGAGAACACGTCACGGCACATATCTTGGAAGTCGTACTCTCCCAGTTCATAAAAGTTGGGGGGTAAGTTGGGATTAACTCTCGGAGACAACATCAATATTCAGAGATTCTGTATATCTAACATAGAGTTTCTACTTGCTTAGTACTCTGCTAACGCAGTCACTGGCAGCGTGATCGCTATTGCCATAGGTTGGATAGAGCAATAGCGAAACCAACACTGAGGGATTCATTTCCTTGTTTTCTTCTACTCGTTACCCCCATCTTCAGCGAAATCCATCAGTTGAACCAGATGAGGCATCGCAAGCTCTGTCAAGATAAGCTTAACGAATTTACGTTGTTTCAGCCATGCGATTGACCGCGACCTGTAAATGATGGCATTGAATCACTATGTTTCTGGCAGGTGGGTTAGTCATAGCTAGTTTCCGGTGCGAAACTAGGTGACTTAACGACATGAGGTGAACTGGCTCTCCCCTACCAAGAAATCTGTGCGCTCCCCCTAAAGAACGTTACGCTGTGCGCGATGCCGCTATACTTACCAGCGCGATCGCGCTGTCTATCAGTTAGCTCAGATCTTTCCCACCTTGAAGCTTCTTTTTGTACTAATTGATTTGCGTCATTTATAAATTACGTCATTTTTAATTGACATAATGACTAATTTACTAAATTACGAAAGTGTGCTTTTATAGAAACACTAGTTGTAGGAACCCACTTCTGTGCTGACTATTACTTGTGCTTCACTATCGGGCGGACAAGGGAAATCAACGGTTTCACTGTTCCTAGGAAGGGTATTAGCTCGCTTGGGATACAGCGTATTGATGGTGGACGCTGACCCCCAGAGTAGTTTGACTTTTTATCTGGGTCATGATGTTGAGCCTAGCCAACCCACACTGCTGGAAGTTTTGAAGAAGCAAGTCAAAGTCGAGGATGGCATTTATGAACTGTCACACAGCAATATGTGGATTATTCCCTCTGATGAAGGGTTAGATAGCGTCCAGGACTTCTTGGCATCTTCTGGTATGGGAGCGGTGGTGTTAAAAAAGCGGTTGAGTGAAGTGGCAGACTTATTTACCTTCTGCATTATTGATTCCCCACCGCAGCGATCGCAGATTTGTTTAACGGCTGTAGGCGCGGCGGATGCTGTTCTCATTCCAGCAGAAGCTTCCTCGAAAGGTCTGAATTCTCTGATTCGCTTTTTGGAGTTAACCAAAGAACTGACAGATGTTGATGCCTTCACTGGTACGCTTTTGGGGGTTATTCCGTTTCGAGAACGGCGTTTTGGGAAAAATCAGGCGATTCAGAGCGTCAAAAGCCTTGAAGGAATGCGAGAGGCTGCCCAGGATATTCCAATTCTTCCAGCGATTCCTGAATCCGAGCAGTACAAAAAAGCGCTGGACTCTGGCGTTACCCTAGCGGAGTTAGGATACCCCCACCTCGAAGTGCCTTTTTTGAAAGTTGTCGAGTTACTCAAAGAGAAATGTCTTCACAAGATGCCTTCAGCAGGCTAAAGTCCCGCACCCGACCCACCGTTCCGCCTAGAGACACATCTGTGGTCAAAAAACCTGTAGAAGAAGGGGAGCTTTTCAGCGTACAGGCTGAGTCGGAGACATTGAAGACCGCTGACCTTGACGAAATAACTGAATTTAGTCATTTAGAAAACACCAAAGTTAGTAAATCTTTAGATGTGCCAGAACTCCAGGCTCAACCGACGAACTCCATTACTGAAGTTCGTTCTAAACCAAATACTGAATCTGACAAAGGTTCAGATCAGCTTTCTTTTGCACAAGAGTCGAATGAACTGAATGATGAGGTGGTGCGCTCTACTATTAGACTCTCGGCAGAGATTGATGAACAGATGAGGCAGTTGTGCCAACGGGAGAAAATCACAAAGGACACCTTTCTTGAGGCGGCGTACCTAGTGGTAGGTGAGGAAGGGGAACTGAGGACTAGAGTGTTACAGCTAGCTAAAGAGCGCTACAAGCAGCGCAAACAAATAGGGGAGAAGCGGAAATTGATGACAATGATGAAGAAGATAGGTGCTGATTGAAGGTTCTGTACTATTGTCTGATGGATGTACCTCCGCAGCGATGTGCTAATTAAAGTTCAAATGGAGTCAGCCGATATAAAGACTCCAAACATAAATAACTTTAAATAATATGGCTCTTCAGTACTTAGTATGCAAAATCAGCTAAAAAGCCTTACGGGGCAAGGCTCATAGCCTAAAAAAATATTTACTTCATGAAAATCCTTGCCCCGTAAGGCTTAGAGATTTTCCATATTGGATTTTGGCATAACAGGTACTGAAGAGCCAATAATATTTTTTGAGAGACAGCCTCTAGTTTTAGATTTTAGAGGCTGAATTTCAATTTTCAGATAGCTTCGCTTAAGGTGGGTCTTTTCAACCTACAAGCACTGTTTGATAAATCCGACAAAGCAGAACCAGACCTTTTAGAGCAATATAATCCACTCGTCCTTCTCAACAGCGATCGCGACTTTTGCCTAACGCATCCCGATGTGCTTTCCGGAAAGCACATCAGGATGCAGATTGCATTCGCTTTAGCGCCGCCAGATGTCTGCTCCTAGCTAATTCGCTCTCTAGGCTTTGCCCTTTGAGCAAGGCAGGAGAGAGCGAATCGCGAGAAAGAGCGATACCGTGAATGAGATCGCCTCTCTGACTTGGAAGTGCGTAGGGTAGATGCCGTAGGCATCGCCCCCTATTGGCTTAACATAAATTTAAGATGGCTCTAATTTAGGTGAAAAAGTTGAATAAAAAAGACTTTGATTATAAACCATCGTTGCTTCAACTGCAAAAGATACGTAAAGAATTTACAGAGGGCAGTGCAACAAGGGTCGTCCTCAATGAGATTAACACCTCATTCAATCGCGGAGAATTCGTTGTTTTATTAGGTAATAGCGGGAGCGGCAAAAGCACCCTGTTAAACCTGATTAGTGGCATCGAAAAGCCCACAGGTGGCTCTATCCTAATTAATGACGTGCCGATTACACAGCTAAACGAGCGAGAGCGTACACTGTTCCGGCGCGACCATATTGGTTTTGTCTTTCAATTCTTTAACCTGATTCCGACTTTGACGGTTTTAGAGAATGTCACGCTCCCTCAAGAATTGGCTGGGCGGGATAGGAAAGAAGTGGAACAAAAAGCTTTAAATCTCCTCGAAAAGGTCGGGTTGGCTGACCGCTCTCAAGCTTTCCCCGACAAGCTTTCAGGAGGTCAACAGCAGCGCGTTGCCATTGCTCGTGCCGTCATCCACGATCCAATGCTGGTGTTAGCCGATGAGCCAACGGGCAACCTGGATGAAGAAACGGGCGATCGCGTTTTGAAGCTGTTACTCGACCTAACGCGCAGCGCCAACAAAACCTTAATTATGGCAACTCACAACCCCGAAATTGCCAAGCTGGCTGACCGGGTTTGGCGCGTTCACGATGGACATCTACAAGAAGAATCAATCAAAACAGAAGGTATGGAGGAGGTTGTAGCTTGAGCGAGCAACTCAGTTTTAAGAAGCAACCTTCCATCTCTAACCAACCGTTATGGCGACTGGCATGGCGACGCATCAAGAGACGACCCTTCCAATACGTTCTGTTTATCTTGGGGGTGGCGCTGGGTGTTGCGATGATGGTATCAATCGACCTAGCTAATGGGTCAGCACAACGCGCCTTCGAGCTTTCCACGGATGCGATCGCGGGACGCACTACTCATCGCATTGAGGCTGTCGCACCAACAGGAGTAGACGAAGCGATTTATCGCCAGATTCGTCAAGACGCTAGTACTATCCCTGCTGCGCCAGTTGTCGAAGGGTATGCTGTAGCAGAAGAACTCGGCGCACAACCGATGCATCTGGTAGGCATCGATTTGTTTGCTGAAACTCCGTTTCGCAACTATTTCAACGACAACGACGATAGCACTCAGGGACAAGAGGGATTTACAACCTTTCTGACCGAACCGAATACCGTTATCCTCTCCCAAGACGTAGCCCAACAATATGGCGTATCTCCGGGTGATGCATTGTCCCTGAATTTGGCTGGACAGCACATTCCCGTGCGTGTAGTCGGGCTACTGCAACCCGCCAATGAAGTGACTCGCCGTGCCTTAAGCAACCTTCTGTTTACAGATATCGCCTCAGCTCAAGAGATTTTGGGGATGGTGGGTCATCTGAGCCATATTGACCTGATTGCTGAAACTGAAGCCGAACTTAGCTCAATACAAGCTATTTTGCCTTCTGGAGTGAAAGTAGAAGTAGCAGAAGCACAGAAGAATGCCGTTAAACAGATGACAGCGGCGTTTCAACTGAACCTAACTGCCTTAAGCCTCCTGGCATTGGTGGTTGGGATGTTTTTGATTTACAACACCGTCACCTTCAGCGTGATACAAAGACGGCCGATCTTCGGCATTCTGCGCTGCTTGGGCGTCACTCCAGGTCAACTCGGAATTCTCATCCTCAGCGAATCTGCTGTTTTGAGTCTAGTGGGGTCAGTTCTAGGAGTAGGGTTGGGGATTGTACTCGGTCGCTCGATTGTGGGATTGATTACCCAAACCATTAATGATTTTTATTTTGTCGTTAGCGTCCAGCAGGTCACGGTTTCTCAACAGACGTTAGTGAAAGGCATCATCATTGGCGTAAGTGCGGCGATTTTTGCGTCCCTGATTCCTGCTTTAGAAGCGATGCGGACTTCACCTCAAGGTACGCTGCAACGATCAACATTAGAAAGCAAAGTTCAGCGAATCCTCCCTTGGTTAGTTGTTGCTTGGTGCGTACTTACTCTGTTGGGAGTCATCTTGCTGCGGTTAAATGCAGGGGGTTTGGTTGTTGCCTTTGCCGGATTGTTTGCGATTCTGCTGGGTGCTGCCTTACTCACACCACCTGTAACGGCGTTGTTCATGCAACTGTTTGCTCCCCTAGGAAATGGTTTGTTTGGTATTTTGGGACGCATGGCTCCTCGAGATATTATTCGCTCATTGAGTCGAACTTCAGTTGCGATCGCCGCCTTAATGGTGGCAGTTTCCGTTATTGTGGGTGTTTCCATTATGGTCGGCTCGTTCCGAGGAACGGTTGTCCAGTGGCTCGATCAAACTTTACAAGCCGATATTTACGTCTCACCTCCCAGCACTACTGCCAATCGCGTCATAGGTAAGTTAGCTCCCGATGTCGTCGAGGAAATTAAGGATTGGGAGGGGATTGACCATTTCGTTACCTACAATGATGCTGATACGACCATCAAAGAATTTGACAAACGGGTGAAACTCATCTCTGCTGATGGAGATGTGTCGCAAGGCAAACGCCCCTATGCTTGGATTCGTGACAAGGGGGTAAAGCCTTGGCAACAGTTAGACGCAGGTCAAGGCATCATTATTTCCGAGGCGTTGATGCTGAGAGAGAATCTGACTGAACCGCCACAGTCCCTCACCTTGGAGACGACAGAAGGTTGGCGTAGTTTTCCTGTCCTAGCCGTGTTCTACGACTACTCCTCCGACCAAGGCACAGTTTTAATCGATGATGACTTATACGTCGATTTGTGGCAAGACAAGAGTATTGCTTCTGTGGGTTTATTTGTTGAGCCAGGGCGATCGGTTGATGAAATTGTCGCAGCAATCCGAAATCATTTCCAGGGACGACAGGATTTGCTAGTCCAGTCCAATCAAAGCTTACGCAATGGTTCCTTGGAGATTTTTGATCGCACCTTTGCCATCACCAACGCCTTGCGTCTCCTTGCTGTGATTGTTGCCTTTATTGGGGTTCTCAGTGCTTTGATGAGCCTGCAATTAGAGCGGACGAGGGAATTGGGCATTTTGCGAGCAACAGGAATGACTCCACGCCAGATGTGGCTGCTGACACTGCTGGAAACAGGGTTAATGGGCGCTACGGCTGGAGTGTTGGCAATGCCTTTGGGCTACGTTTTGGCTTGGATTTTAATTTACGTGATTAACGTGCGATCGTTTGGCTGGACATTGCAGATGCAACTACAACCCAGCTACTTCTGGCAGGCATTAGTGGTTGCTGTTGTCGCAGCACTTTTGGCAGGGATTTATCCTTCAGTGCGTCAGGGCAACACGATCATTGCTACAGCAATCCGTCAAGAATGATTTGAGAAGTAGCCAGGAGCCAGAAGTATTCCTGTGCGACTGGCAGTTCTTCTGACTTCTATATTCTCAATACTGACTCCTTTCATAAGACTTATGAAACGATTTTTAGCCTTTATTCTCATAGTTGGTTTAGTCGTCGGCAGCATTGCTTTGCTCGTCGTTCAGCCTCAGAAAGTAGCCGAGAAAGGAAGTGCTTCTGTTGCATGGCTTGCTGACAATAACCAAGCCAACTCAGATGGTTTTAAACGGGTTTTTAGCCCAAGCGAAATCGTGTTTCCTCGGGACTTAGGCGCTCACGAGGACTATCAAACGGAGTGGTGGTATTATACGGGGAATTTAGAAACCTCCACAGGTCACCCCTTTGGGTTTCAGTTAACCATTTTTCGACGGGGTTTAACTCCTTCAATTCAACCTGTAAGTACTGATAATCGCTCAGACTGGCGCACTAATCAGGTATATTTTGCCCATTTCACCATTAGCGATATTGCCGACAAAGCCTTCTATCCCGCTGAACGTTTTAGCAGAGGAGCAGCAGGATTAGCTGGAGCGCAAGCCGTTCCCTATCGAGTCTGGCTCCAGGATTGGTCATTCACAGAAATTGCCCCAGGTCAAGTGCAGCTTGCAGCTAAAACTGACCAAGTCGCTTTAGATTTGGTTGTTAAGGAAACATTGCCTCCTATTTTACAGGGCGATCGCGGCTACAGTGCCAAAAGTTCAGAACCCGGAAATGCCTCTTACTACTACTCAATTGTGCATCAAGAAACCACTGGGAAAGTAACAGTAAAAGGAGAGACGTTTGAGGTTACAGGCTTAACTTGGAAAGACCATGAATACTCAACCAGCTCTCTCAGCGCTGATGACGTGGGCTGGGACTGGTTTTCGTTGCAACTCGATAACGATACCTCGCTGATGTTATACCTATTGCGGCGTAAAGATGGAACCATAGAATCCGTTTCTAGCGGTTCTTTCATTACTGCTGACGGTACGGTGCAACCATTGAACAACACTGATTGGCAATTAGAGGTATTGGATACTTGGAAAAGCCCAACCAGTAAAGCACAGTATCCGGCTAAGTGGCGGCTTGCAATTCCAAAGCTAGCGTTGAATTTGGAAGGACAGCCGTTGATGCCCAATCAAGAACTCAACCTTTCTACCACTTATTGGGAAGGCGCAGTTAGGTTCAAAGGTACGCAAGCTGGAAAGCCAGTTCAGGCACAAGGTTATGTTGAAATGACTGGCTACACCAGCACATTAGCAAACGTTCTTTAACAGAATTAAGCAATATGAATGAACCTCTAACTGTTGAGCGATCTGCCGAAGGCGGCAACGCAACGCTCTCGCAGAATCGATTGATTACAATTTTGGCTGTCGGTTCTAGGGGAGACGTGCAGCCCGATCTACCAAAGAGTGTATTCCTATGCGACTCTGTTCCGCATGAGTGGCTTTTTCCGCGAATGGCTGCTGTTGTCCATCATGGAGGCACTAACACCACTGCCGAAGATTGCGTGCAGGTGTCCCCTCGATAGTCGTCCCGTTCTTTGGAGATCAGCCTATGTGGGGTCAACGAGTTGCTGACTTAGGTGTGGGACTATCACCAATTCCCTACAAGGAACTATCAGTGGAGGGATTGGCGGCTGCAATCCAAGTGGCTGTTAGCGATGAAGCTATGCGTTCCCGTGCGATCGCGCTCGGGCAAAAGATTAGGGCAGAAGATGGCATCGCCAATGCTATTGAGGCATTCGATCGCCATCTTAGCTTGCAGAAATAAGAACGCTCTTTTCCACAAAATTCTCAAATAACTTGTGTTTGCTGTACCAATTCAACTAAAAATTTAATGGTTCAAAACATCCTCAGTGCAAAAACTCCAGAAGGTCAAACTCATCGGGGACACTTGCGTGCCTTACGGGAGGACACGATCACGTACATCGAGCATTTAGCGCGACAAGGTGACCTTCTCCGCATCTCGTTTGGACTTCTTGGTTCAGCCTATTTCGTCAATAGTCCTGACTTAGTGCAAGAGATTCTGCTGAAGCAAGCCAGGAAGTTTCACAAGCCTTTTATCGTCAAATACACGGCAAAAGAGTTTTTCGGCGAAAACCTCTTCACGAGTGATGACGAACTGTGGCAAGTATTACGTGCTGCCATTCAACCTGCATTTCATGCTCAGAGGCTCAACGCCTATGCCAGCATCATGGTGGACTACACCAAGGCTATGATTTCTCAATGGCAACCGGGTCAAGTCATTGATATTCCACAAGCCATGATGGATTTAACGTTAGGCATTACGACTAAAGCTTTATTTGGTCAAGATTTACGCAATGATGTAGCAGGTCAAGCAATTATCCGCTTCATTGAACTATTCTCCCAGCGACTTAGTGGATTTCCAGTACCAGCTTGGTTGCCCATTCCTAGTAATTGGGAAATCAAACGACAGATTGCAATTATCGATCGCCACCTCAGCCCGTTGATTGCAGAACGTCATCAGTCCTTTGCAGAGCATGACGATGTTTTGTCTATGCTGATTCAGGCGCAAGCCGCAGACACGACAGGGCTTCTCACGAATCAACAAATCAAAAACGAAGTCCTGAACTTATTTGCTGCGGGCTATGAAGTCACAGCGCATACACTGGCGTTTACCTTGTATCTCATCTCTCAACATCCAGATGTGGAAGCACGATTGCTTGAGGAAATCGATCGAGTTGTTGGTCAAAGAGCGATCACAATTCCCGATCTAGAGCAAATGCCGTACCTAGAAATGGTTTTGAAAGAATCCATGCGCCTGTTGCCTGTCACAACTTTGCTGTCCCGTCAAGCCGTAGAAAGTGTTGTGCTTAAAGGTGGTTATACCCTTCCTAAAAACAGTGTTGTACTCTTTGCGCCGTGGACGCTGCATCGTTGCTCGGAGTACTTCCCTAACCCACTTAGCTTTGACCCAGAGCGGTTTCATCCCGATTGCAAAGATAAAATTCCTAAGTTTGCCTACCTACCATTTTCTGCGGGTCCTCGCATCTGCATTGGCAATGCATTCGCAATGATGCAGATGCGAATCAATTTAGCAACGATTTTGCAAGACTATCGGCTAACTGTCGCCCCTGAATATCAATTCGAGCCATTCTACAGTTTCAATACTCGTCCTAAAAACGGATTACCTATGACTGTGGAGGTTAGGTGAGACTGCTCCAAAGCCCTGAGCGGCTTGAGAAGACACTCACTGTGGGGTAAATTCGTCAATCCAAGCTGTTCGTACATCAGCATTTTGATTAGCTTGCCAAACTCTGCCGCTAATTAGCCGATTAATCACGCCTTTTGAGTCGGGTTCGCGATCTACGTAGCCGCCAAGAGTGACTAATCGATCCTCCGGCTGTAAATCTACAACAGCTATCAGGGAATCAAACGCTTTGGAACAGCCGTGAATGTGTCCAATCGCCAGAATACGCATGGCTACTATGATAGCTTGTTAACTCAAGCCGAAATAAACTTGAAAAAATCAGAGCGATCGCTGTTTGGGCTGGTATTCCGAAGGCGTGATCGCACAGCTCCATTCACTGGCTTGTTGAACTTTCCGGTAAACTGGCAACTGCCGAACTGTTTTCTCAAGCTCTGGCCCTCTACGAATCAGAGCAGCGGGAAGCAGCCGCCCAAAAGTTCCAAGCCTGCCTAAACCAAAATCCTTTAGATGGGGTAGCAAAAACCTATCGCGATCTCTGCGAGTCTGACCCACTCTCGAGACATTTCGTGTAATTGCGCCTTTCACCCTTAACAATTCGTTGGTTCGACGGAGGTAGGCTTGGTTTGTCTAGCCTCAGACTTCCAGTCTGTGGGCGATTTACTCTCATTGGGATGCTCCCCATCTGTATGCAGCGAGCACCTTGAGTTGTTGTGGGGAGGTGGAGGCATGTCGGCAAACCACACTTTTTCCACACCTTGCTAGTGAATAAGGAATTGTTCTATTGTTTATTTAGCCAGCTAAATAAACACAGAGATGCCTGAAAAACCCATGCTCCAAACCATTGCCTACCTAATGGTGCAAGTTTGTAGGGCGCACCGCAATCAAGCTAGCGTGGTTCTGGCTGAACTAGGACTCCACACGGGACAAGAGATTTTGCTCATGCACCTGTGGGAAAACGATGGTCTAATCCAATCTGAACTGGCTCTTCTGATGGAGGTGGAACCTCCAACCTTAACTAAGATGCTACACCGCATGGAAAAAGTTAGGTTACTGGAGCGGCGCCGGGATGAACAGGATGCTCGAAGCTACCGGATTTACTTAACTGACAAGGGTCGAGCGCTTTTTGAACCAGTCACCCACGTCTGGAATGTCCAGGAAAACCGGATCTTGACCGACCTGACGCTAGAGGAGCAACTCCTGTTTCGTCGGTTGCTTTTGCAAGTCCGCAGTAACCTAACGTGAACATTCTTTTTTTTTGTGATTTACTTAGCCAGCTAAATAAACAGAGTAGATAGGAGAAGCCTGTATGGATCTGTTAACACTGGATAGCTTGCCTGCCCAGTTACGAAATGCGATTACACACCGCGACTTGGCGCGGGGAGAAAACCTTTTCCAGCAGGGGGAGGAAACATCTGCCTTTTTCATTGTGGAAACGGGACGAGTTAAACTGATGCGCTACACGACTGGGGACAAAGTGGTGACGTTTCAGGTGGCTAGACCTGGGAAGAGTTTGGCTGAGATTGCCTTGTTCTCGGACACTTACCCTTGTGCGGCGGTGGCTGAAGTCGCTTCAAGGGTAATTGTTTATCCCAAGCAACTACTTTTGTCAGCACTTCGTGAAAATCCCGACTTAGCAGAAGATTTTATGGCAATGCTGGTGCGGAAAATTCAGGCGCTGAAAGTCCGCTTAGAGTTGCGGGACATTCGAGCGGCTCATGAGCGGCTGCTGCGATATCTGCGTTACCAAGTACAGCCTGGAGAGCAAAATCTGGTCAACTTCGAGCGCCCACTCAAGGATATTGCCGCCGAGTTGGGGCTTACGCCTGAAACCCTTTCACGCGCTTTGACTCGGCTGGAGCAAGAAGGGATGATTACGCGGACACGGCTACAAATCACCCTTCAGAATTCACCCGCCGCTTGATTCAAATCAATGCAATTGTTTGTAAGAGCGAGTATTCTAGTCGCAGGTTTAGATGGAGCCTCGAAAATGCCAAATTTTTTCAAAATTAGCTCTACATCGTTCGCTCAAAATCTGTATAATCGGCTGCCAACTGTTCAAATAGTCGATGCGTGTTGCACCTTACCAGTACGTGATTCAGCCGAGAGTGGAACGGGCAAAGCCGTTATTGCAACACAGAGGGCGTGATTGCTGGCGGTTCAATTCAGACGGTGTGTCTCATTGCCATCATCGCTATTTCCATTCTCAAACCTGGGGACGAACAGATATTAAATCAAAACAGAAGTCAACGGCTTGTGCGGCGTGACTTTTTTCATGAATGAGCGGCAGTACCTAGCCTACGACTCTAGAGCAAAGGAGACAAGAAATGCAGATTGAAGGCGCAATTGCCTTAGTTACAGGTGCAAATGGCGGTATTGGTAAATATTACGTTGAGGCACTGCAAGCAGCAGGAGCCGCTCGGATCTATGCAGGGGCAAGGAATCCCAACTCTGTGAGTGAGATGGTGGCGGCTGACCCACAACGGGTTATCCCAATTCAACTCGACATCACCGATGAGCAATCTGTGAGTACTGCTACTACCAAGTGCCAGGATGTTACCCTGCTAATTAACAACGCTGGCATAGGGCTTCTCAAAGGGTTTATCTCTGCGCCCGACCTCTCTAGTGCGAAAGCCGAGATAGAGGTCAATTATTTTGGCACGCTGTTGATGTGCCGTGCCTTTGCTCCTATTCTGAAAGCGAATGGTGGGGGAGCGCTCGTCAATATGCTAACGATTCTGGCGAAAGCCAATCTTCCCATGAATGGGTCTTACAGCGCTTCCAAGGCAGCGGCTCTATCAATGACTCAGGGAATCAGAGCTGAACTGACACAACAGGGGACGCTGGTTGTCGCTGTGATGCCGGCAACAGTGGATGCTGGAATGAGTAAGCATTTTCCTCCGCCCAAAGTGGCTCCAGAGGTGGTGGCTCAGACGGCATTGCAAGCTGTGATTGATGAAGTTGAGGATGTTTACCCCGGCGAGCAGGCAACAGAAATGGCAGCGCAATTGCTACTAGACCCCAAAGCGGTTGAAAAGTGGATGGCGACGATGCTGCCTGTTGATTGAACCTAAAAAAGCCATGAGTTAGGTGACTAATGGGGTTTTATCGTGGTTGCCTAGCGTAACGCAGTAGATACAAAGTCCTATCACCACAGAAAAAATACCATTGTGAGTCTATGACAACACAAACCCTTGTAGAGCAGAAATACCTGATCAAGCTAACTCCTGAAAATTCCGTCTTAGTAATGGTTGATTACCTGACAGGATTCCTGCCAGGGCTGCGGACAATGGACCGAGACACCTACATGAACAACGTCACAGCACTGGCTAAAATCGGCAAAATTTTCCAACTGCCCACCATCATCCTTGGGGATGAAGGCGGTTTTCGCGGCGAGTTCTTCCCCCAGATTTCCCAGTATTTATCACATGGCTGGCGAATTGAACGTCATACCCCCAGTGCGTGGCATGAACCAAAGTTTGTTGAAGCCTTGCAAAAGTTCAACCGCCCTAAAGTGATTATGGCTGGTATTTCCATCGATAACTGTGTGTTGCAAACAACACTCGATGTCTTACGCGCTGGGTACGAAGTATATGTTGTCGTGGATGTCTCAGGAACCGAGTCCAAGCTGGTGGAAGATGCTGCCATTATGCGAATGACCCAAGCTGGGGCTGTGATGACGAATTGGGTATCACTTGCCTCCGAGTTAATGGCTGATTGGAACAGCTCCACAGGAGATGAGGTTGGGAAATTGTATCAAGAACACAGTAAGTGGGGCGAGTCTTGATGAGACAGTTTGGTTCCGAGCGCCCCAGTGTTTTCTACTGCGGTGATGATGCGGATGCCAAGGCGATCGCAGCCAGTTTAATTGGGATTCTTGCGGAAAGCTATGTGAAAAGTACACGCACGCGATCGCTAACGCCGTACACGCCATTGAGTTATTCTTTGTCGAATTTCTATAAAAGTGACATCTGTCCGTAGATTACCCACTTCTAAAAATCCGATCCAGACTTCGGCATCCGGGTAGCGCAAGGTCTTGGTATCGATATTGAGAAAGAAGTTCTTAACTAACAGGCACTACCCCACCGTATATCTCTAACCGTCTGGGCTATCCGTTGTTTGTCCCTACTCGAACATTTTAAGAGAACAGTATATGGCACACATTCTGCACCTTGACTCTAGTCCTCGTGGCGATCGCTCCATTTCACGCACTCTGACGAAGGAATTTATCACAGACTGGAAAGCCTCTTATCCAAGCGATATCGTTACTTATCGAGACTTAGGACATTATCCGGTTCCGGCTGTGGATGAACCCTGGATTGCAGCATCCTTCGCCCCAGCCGAATCCAGAACGACCGAACTAGCAGCGGTGATTAAAACCTCTGATGAGTTAATTGATGAGTTTCTGGCTGCTGACTATTATGTTTTTGGAGTGCCGATGTTCAACTTCAGCATCCCCTCTACTCTCAAGGCTTACATTGACCAAATTCTTCGAGTCAACCGAACTTTTGTTATCAACAATGGCGGCTACGAAGGTTTAGCAAAAAACAAAAAGATGTTGATTATTACTGCCCGTGGTGGCACTTATGGGCCTGGAACTCCCTCCGCTCAGTACGACTTTCAAGAACCTTACCTCCGAACAGCTTTTGGCTTCATCGGCATTACAGATATTACGTTTATTCACGCCGATAATCTGGCGGCAGGTGATGAAGTTCGTCAACAGTCTCTGACTGCGGCTCGTGCAGCGATTGAGAAAATGGTTGCCAGTTGGTGAGATAGCCCGATGAGTAAGCCCAACCCCTAACGATGAAAAAGATTGGTTTATCTATTGCGGCGAGTCTTGGTAGTTTTTGTCTCATTTTCCACAGCACTTGTGTATTGGCTCAAACTGATGAACCTCCTGTTGTAAGTTATAAGCAAGAGCTGACGGTAAATTCTGCTGTTGTTGAAGCCGATGCAGAAGCCGTTTCTCAAAACCAATCTTTGGAAACCACCATAGAAGGTCAGGTAACTTCCGTAAGCCAGCTAAAAGATGTGCAGCCGACCGATTGGGCTTTTCAGGCTCTTCAATCATTAGTCGAGCGCTATGGAGCGTTAGCCGGTTATCCAGATGGCACCTTCCGGGGCAACCGAGCTATGACCCGCTACGAATTTGCAGCCGCTTTCAATGCAGCCCTTGACCAAGTAAATGAGCTAATCAGGACGGAGAAAGAGAATTTAGTTTCTCCTGAGGACTTAGCGACGTTGCAGCGACTGCAACAGGAGTTTGCCGTAGAGCTAGCAACATGGCGGGGTCGGGTTGATGCACTCGAAGCTCGTACAGCCGAGCTGGAGGCATATCAGTTTTCCACAACAACAAAGCTGACGGGTCAAGCTATCTTCGCTGTGAATGCAGGGGGGTTTGATGGTGAACGTATCATTGCTCCCAGAGGTGCAGTAGTTAGCGAAGACCAACCCAATCCCACGGTCATTTATCGAGCCAGTCTAGACTTAAACACCAGCTTTCACGGGACCGACCTACTGAAAATCCGCTTGGTGACAGGTAGTGATGGTATCACTGATAACGCAGCTGGCTTTCTCGAACCCAACCTGGGTAGTACCCTGGACTTCTCAGTTCCCGGTAGAGACAGTCAGTTCAGCCTGGCGCGACTGTACTACACCTTTGCTCCTGTCCAAGACCTAAAAGTGACGATTGGTCCAAGGATAGTTGCCCCAGACTTTGTGGATAAGAATCGCTATGCGAGCGTCAGCTTTCTGGACTTCTCAACGCAAGCCTTGGTCAGCAACTTCATCCTATTCCCTAGACCTGGGGGAGCCGGTGCCGTTGTTGACTGGCATCCGGCAGGAGGAGCCTTGAAGTTACGGGGAATTTACGTGTCTGGGGATGCGACAAATAGTTTCCCTGAGAACCAGCGGTTAATCGGTGGCGGAGGGCTTCAAGATATCCGGCTATTCCCTACAGCGGGTGGGGGGGCTGACGGGGGGTTATTCGGCGACCCCTACCAAGGTTTTTTGGAACTGGAATACGCTCCCAGCCAAACCTTTACTGTTCGCCTTCAGTACAGCGGCGGTCGGGTATTTGGTAGCAGTTTTCAGGGGTTTGGGGTCAACTTTGACCTGGCAGTGAGTAACCAACTGGGCGTATTTGGTCGCTACGGCTATGCTACCTACCCTGACACGACATTGGGTGATATTAACCCCAACTACTGGATGGCAGGGGTGGCGTTAAGAGACTTATTTGTACCGCGTGCTCTCTTCGGTATTGCGCTCGGTCAACCTTTTATTGAAAGTGCTGTCGGGAATGCCACTCAAACTAATTTTGAAGCGTTTTACAACTTCCCGGTCAGTGACAATATCCGGATTACGCCCTTGATTCAGGTGATTACCCATCCGGCTAACCAGGAGGCTAACGGCACGATTGTCACTGGCACATTACGAACAGTCTTTTCCTTCTAAAAAACACAATGTAACCTAGCAACGGTATGTACTTATGAAGCAGTCTAATCCTAACTCGCTCCTAACCAAAGCCACGTTGCTCGGTGCTAGCACGCTAACGGTGATGTCAGGGGCAACCATTGCTCCTTCTCTACCTGCCATGCAAGACCACTTTGCCTCAGTGGGGAACGTGGAACTTTGGGTAAGACTGGTCTTGACGGTTCCTGCGCTATTTATCGTCATTGGTTCGCCCCTTGCCGGAGTCATTGTAGATCGGCTGGGACGCAAACCTTTATTAGTTATCTCCGCTGCACTATATGGTTTTGCCGGGAGTTCTGGCTTTTTCCTGGACTCTCTGTTTGCGATTTTGTGCGGTCGTGCCTTGCTGGGTTTATCTGTTGCCGGGGTTATAGTCAGTGCCACGACGCTGATTGCCGACTACTATATCGGAGCTGCCCGCGCTAGTTTCATGGGTTTACAAGCCGCCTTTATGGGGCTGGGAGGAGTCTTGTTTCTGTCTACTGGCGGTTCTTTGGCTGAGTCGAGCTGGCGCTACCCTTTCTTGATTTATCTGTTGGCTTGGCTCCTGCTGCCCTTGATTGTGACATTTATCTACGAGCCGCGTCGCGTTAACCCACTTACACCCCAAAGGGGCAATCAACCTAGCACCAACGCTTCCACACCCACAAAGCTGCTCTTACTTATCTATGGAGTTACGACCCTCAGCCAGGTTATCTTTTACTTGGTTCCAGTACAGTTACCCTTCTATCTCCGCAGCCTGACGAATGCTAGTGCGTCCCAAAGTGGGATGGCGATCGCTCTTTGTACTCTGTTTAGTGCCATAGCCTCTATGGGCTATGGCAAGGTAAAAACACGACTGGACTTTGTGAGCATTTTGCCCCTCATTTTCTTCCTCATGGGCATCGGCTACGTCCAAATTGGTTTAGCGGGCAGCTATGCACTCATCCTGATCGGTTTAGCGATTGCAGGTTTGGGACTAGGACTGCTGATGCCCAATATGACGGTGTGGGTATCCGCTGCTGTACCCGATGCCGTGCGGGGACGGGCTTTAGGTGGACTTTCTACCTCTTTATTTTTGGGGCAGTTTCTCTCACCCATTGTCACCCAGCCTGTGAGTCAAAAGTTTGGTTTGGGGGTGACTTACGCCTTTTGTGGCACACTACTGTTGGTTTTGGGGGTTAGTTTTATTGCTATGAAACGGCAAGTCACGGCTTTTACCGCTACTGCCTCAAAAGCACCTTAAATGGTGGTGGTGTCGGAGCGATCGACTAGGCGCGATCGCAGCAACAATGCCAACAGGATCGAGGCGTGCCGTTGGGCCGAGAACCAGCAATCCGATACCAATAAAACCAGTGATCGCGTTTACCACCCTCTTTAGCTCCTTTGCCTCCCTCGCCTATGGGCGGGTCAAGACACGCCTAGACTTTATCAGCATCCTCACACTCATCTTTAGACCCATGGGCGTTAGCTATGTGATTATCGATCGGGTTCAGAGCTACGAGCAGATTCTCATCGGGCTTGCAGTGAGTGGCTTAGGTTTGGGACTATTGATGCCTAACGGGACTTAGACAGATTTCAAGCCCAAACAAAGCCCAAAGCTGCTTTGTAA
>NZ_JCACKQ010000041.1:0-57024 GCF_059505465.1 Symplocastrum torsivum
TAAATAACTAATTAATCCATCGGTTGTTTTCCTCTGACTTATTCAGCAAGCCCTACATAGCAGTTTTCAGTTGGATGAGGTATAGCAGTCGCCAAGGCGATTAGGCTCTCGCTCTCATACTGAAACCAAGACCCGTCAATCTTTTCGCTTCTGCCTTCTGCCTTTTGTCCTCTGCCTTTTGCTATACATCTCAGGGATGTGAAATCTAGAGAGGGCAAGGAGAACAAAAAAGCTGATAGCTGATAGCTGACTGCTAACGGCTATAGAACCGTTTTCTACTTTTTAATCGGCCACCACTGCTGATTGGATAATACAGGAAATCGTTCACTCAGCAGAGAAGCTAAATCTCCATACACTTGAGTTCCTGCGAGTCCCAGAGACAAAACAATACTACCGATAAGGATTGAACTTTTAAATTTGGCAACTTTGGTTAACACTCGTTTGACACCAGTGCTTGAACCACGATGTTGACGTAGGAAAGCTTCTAGTCTCAGACTAACGAGCGAGTCAGTAAACTCAGGTTGCTGTTTTGGTACATGAGGAGGTTGCCAGGTGTGGTCAATTGCTGCGATACGCTGCAAAATAACCTGAGCATTGTGAGGTCGATTGCTGGGTAAGGGAGCCATCAAGTCATCAATCAAATCCGTTACTGATTTTGAGACTTGTGGCGCACGGTGTTGCCAAAGTAACTCACCTGTACGTGGATCTTCGGGAAAGTCATTGGGCGATTTGTCTGTAAGCAGATAGACAAAGGTACGCCCCAAGGCAAAGAAATCAGATTGTGGTACGGCTTTGCCATTAGCTTGCTCAAGTGGTGTGTAGCCTGGAGAGGTAACGCTAATGACATCACGCTCACTACTCACTCTTACCAACGAGGTGTGGCTAACTTCCCTGGCGCTGCCAAAATCGATTAACACTAATTGCCCGTTACGTGTGAGCATGATGTTGGATGGCTTGATGTCGCGATGGCAATACAGTTGCTGGTGAACTTGATGCAAAATTTCTACCAGTTGTTTTAGCCAGCTTAGGGCTTGTGCTTGAGAAAGGGCTTGATTTTGCTGATGTTGCCACTCTTCCAAGTTGATGCCTTCAATTTTTTCCATCACCAGGCAGTGGAGGGGCTGGTGCCTATCTTTTGGGAAGAAGGTAAAGTAACCATCCGGCTCAACTTTGGGAATACCGGGATGAAGCAGTTGACTCAACACCCGTGCCTCTTGCTGCAACAAGGCTAAGGCTTTTGGGTCATTAAGTAGCAGAACTTTTAAAACTTTTGCTGTTCCTCGATCATCTACCTCATAGGTTTTACCAAAGCGTCCTTCGCCAAGCAGTTGCTTCACGCGATAACGCCCTTGCAGCAATAGTTGGGAGCCACAATGACGGCAGACTAAATTGTGAGCATTTTGTGGATCTGCTGGCTTCGGGCATTTAGGACTTATGCAATAGCTCATAGGACGCTACAAAATTTGCGTACTTCCCCTTCTATGATTTGCGTTCACACTCTGTAAGCATAACGGTAGATCTACAAAGGCGATCGCTTATGGGGATCATCTCTCAATCGCCCTCCCAAAATCGTGTCTTGGTATTTATGATAGGCGATCGCTTCTAGCTCCCTTAGGTTACTTTAAATCCTTTAATTTAGTGCTTCTTCATAGAAATTGGTATCAGAACTACCAAGCTTCTATCTAGTAGAATCATACTTAGGATAGAGGTATAGATAATTTTATATGGACTCTAGTACGATTTGAGCCTTCTCAAGACCGAAAGGCTATTCAGTAACATCACCTTCAGCAATGTTCATCTCAATACATACTCAGGATTTGGTGATACTCCTGGTACTTACATCGCTTGAGCTAAACTAACACCCGCTTCTACATAGAACGTTTAAATATGAACACGAGCGATCTGATTAGCTTAATTCATCCTGCACTCGCAGTAGTGATTGTATTTCCTTTAATCGGCATGGTGGTTAACTTTGCATGGCAGACTCGCCAGCGACGCTTGCAAACAGCCGTTGGGGGCAAAAGTAAAATTCCACCAATCGTTGGACGTGAACACGTTAACTTAGGGAACTGGCTAACTGGTTCAGTTGTAGGAGTGGCATTAATTGGACTTGCTTACGCGATTGTTGAGCATATATTGTCTAAAAATGTCTGGGGTACAAATCCTTCCCAAGTTATCTTCATCGCATTGATGTTTGCCGTGACTATTGCTTCCTTGGTATTTCTTTATCGTGCAAGGGAGCGGCACTGGCGGGCAATTTTTGCCACCCTAACGGGTACAGGCTTAGTCGTTCTCGGTTGTCAAGATGGCGTTTTTCGGCGCACGAATGAGTGGTATTGGTCACACTACTATATTGGGATAGCTGCTGCCCTGCTGATGGTGTTTTCACTAGCGATTGTTGAAGATATCTACAAAGATCGCTCCAATCGCTGGCGCTACGTCCATATCATTTTAAATTGCTTAGCCTTGCTTCTATTCATTGGACAAGGCATGACTGGCACAAGAGACTTACTAGAAATTCCTCTTAGTTGGCAGAAACCCTACATTTATCAATGTGATTTTGCCAATAAGACTTGTCCGCAACCCCCTCCCCAACAACAAGGCTAAGTAGAAGCATTGGACTAACAGCGTTTCAGAAGTAAAGGTTATCTGGTGACAGATTCATAAACTTTGTCACTAGTGCAGCATGGTGGAAATAACTATGCAGTTGAAAAAGGTTAAAAAGCTTACTTTACAAGTTTTCTTTCCTTCTGCCTCCTGCACTAGTAACCTTATTAAAGTAGCAATAGTAAACGCTCAGTTAGAAATTTAGAATTACTAAAATAAGAATTATGGCTTGCCAAAATTAAGGGATTAACTTATGTCCTCTATAAAAACCTGGAGTCAAGAACAGGTTACTATTGATTTTCATCAAGATATTTACGAAAACATACGAAATCAATATCAAGATGTCAATGATTTTTCAAAAGACCTAAAAAGATTGATAGCTATCCTCATTAAGAATAAAGAGCTATACAATATCAACCCTTATAGTGATGGAGTCAAAAAAGGTATTCATATTTTGGGTAAGGATGAGTTTGAACTAGGGATATTTCCTAATCCTGAACTAGCAATAAAATGCTCCCAAGGTAAACTTTTTACAGAAAATCTGAGAAAACAGTTTTATCGAACTGTTGAACTTGCTGAGGATTTTGAAACTAAATTAACGGATCAGCAAAGAAAATTACTTCAAATTTGTCCAGTTTATTTTCATGTTCAAGACGCTAAGCCCAATTCTTTCTTCAAACAGCTTTTGTTTATGAGGAGAGTTAGTCAAGGCATAAACTTAGGACAGACTAATACTGGGTTTGATACTGAGTTTCGCCAAGCTTTTGATATACCAAGCTTAGAAGAAATTCGGCATAAACACCAATTCAATTTACATCGGAAGGTAGATAAAGATAAGAAGCGTCAATTATTAAAGATTCAAACGACCTATTTATTTCGACGATTACTCGATAAAGGTATCAAAATTTGTAGCCTCAACCAGAAAAATGTATTAGTTGACAAGATACTGGACACGGGTCAGACAAGATATGTAATCATTGACTCTACAGAAGACTTATTCCCACCTCTATCACCGATGTACAATATCTTGACTCATCAACTGTGCAAATAAGCCAAAGGTTTTCATTGATAACCTGATAGCTGACCGCTGAATGCTGATTGCTTTTACAATTCTCCTGGTATCTGACTTGTTCGCTCTATTAAGATTGCTCTTAACCCAGCCGCTCTAGCACCTTCATAGTCTTGTCTAAAGCTGTCACCAATGTGCCATGCATCTTTAGCATCGCAATAATGTTTTTCTAAGGCAGCAGTAAAGATTTGGGGGTCAGGCTTTGCCACACCAATTTGTGTAGAAATGGTGATAGAGGTAAAAAACTCCCTCAGTTTTAGTGCATCTAAGACATGGTTGAGGCGGGAATCAAAATTAGACACAATCCCTAACTGAATGCCAATCCGTCGCCACTGTTCTAATGCTGGCAGAACATCGGGGTAGATAAACCAAGGTTCAGCCGTCGCAAAATGCTGGTAGAGTTCATCAAAAAACTCTGTGAAGTTGGTAAATTGTTCAAAAGCGCCAACTTGATAGAATGTGCGCTCAGCAACCATCTGCCACCACTGGAACTCACAATAGGGAATCTCTTCTGACGTTGCTCCTGGAAAAACTGCTGGCTCAAAGGCAGCGAACGCTTGGAGAAAGGCATCGTTCAAAGCTTCAGCCTGAACTTGTACGCCAAACTCAGCCGCGATCGCACTATACACCTCACCCACACTCCCCCGGACACCAAATAGTGTACCGACGGCATCAAGAAAAATTACTTTCGGTTGTTGCATTGTCAGACTTTCACCCTAGCCTCCAGCTAGCAAATCTAGCACAGGTCGGGCTATCCAGTTGAAGCCAACTTTCAGCTTGTGATCTAAGGTGGGCATCCGATAGAGATACGCAAGACGGCGAGTTAGGTGAGCTAAAGGGCCATCTAGCTTGATTCCTGCACCCGTAAACGTGGCATTATCTGTACCCAAAGTCATCATCTCCCCTAGGTGCTGATAGCGGAAGGGAAGCAGAGGACGCCCAGTAAGTGAAGCCCAGATATTCCAAGCCGTATAATCAGCTTGCTGGAATGCTGCTTGCGCTGTACTAGGAACTTGCTGACCTTCGGCATCAAGGGAATCGGCTAAGTCACCTAGAGCAAAGATTTCCGGATGGTCAACAACTTGTAGTGTTGGTGTCGTTGTTAGCTGACCGCGATTATTTTGCTTGAGAGGAAGCGATCGCACAACTGGCGCAACTCTTGTCCCGACTGTCCACAACACTAAGTCAACCGGAATGGTATCTACTTGTCCTTTGTACAACAGGGAAATCGTATCAGGCCCAATCGACTCAACTGCGGTTTCCAGATCGATCCAAACCTTCCGGTCATCTAACGCTTTATGAGCTGCATCCCGATTAAAGTCTGGTGATGTTCTGAGAATCAAATCACTCAGTTCAACTAACCGCAACCGTCCTCGCTCTCCTAAGCGTTCTGCCAGCTTACAAGCCAACTCAACACCGCAGTAACCCCCCCCAACAATCGCAACTCGGATTTTATCAGCGTCCGACTCCTCCAAAATCCGCAACCGTTCTTCTAAGCGATAGGCATCAGCAACGGTGCGGAACGGGATAGCATATTCAGCCGCGCCTGGTGCCATATCCAGAGGTGTCTCGCCACCCAGCGCTAATACCAAGCGTTCATAAGAGAATTCTGGCCCATCTTGTAGATGTACCCGCCGCTCATCTACGTCAATGCCTGCCACAGCCGCTTGAGTGAAGCGTACACCTGTGTTTGCTAATATTTCTTCAAAAGGTGGGGCAATTTCCCAGGTTTGCAGTTCGCCTGTCAGCAGTTCATACAGGAGTGGCGAAAACACAAATCGGTCATTCTGGTCAACCAGGATAATCTCTGGTCGTTGCGATTTTTCCCAAGGTAGCTGGCTCAAGCGCAGGGCAGTATATAGCCCCCCAAAGCCTCCACCAAGAATACAGACGCGAGTGGGTTGTTCAGTCATCGTTCAATGCGCTCATCTTCCGAGCAGGGCAATTTCCTTCATTGTAAGAAGTCTTTCCTTAAGCCAGTGAATTACTAGCTCCTAATTATCTAAGCTTGATTCTTAGCTTGTGTTCGTACCCTTGCCCGAACTTCCTCTGAAATCTGGCGAGAACTCACGAACTTAAAGGCTCCATCAACCCACGCTTGACAGCTTCGCTTAAGGCTGTGGCTTTTCGCAGTAAACCCTCTTGATAAATCTGCATCAGGGTTTGCAACTCCTTGCATTCTGTCTCAGTCAGAATGCCTGACTGTTGCCTGTCTAGCAAGTCACTTAAACGAGCATCTTGCTCTGGTTCCATTTGCAATTGTGTCAGCGCTATGACTTGCTCGTCACTGAGGGTTGAGATGGGTTCAAGGGCTGCTGCTTCTGGGCTGATGGCTGGGATGGAAAGTTGGATGGTTTCAGCTAGAACACTGGCTATGTCGCGGTTTGCCAGCCGTGCAAAACGCTCTACTCGTTGATAAACCTCATCGGGCAAGGTAATAGTGATTTGGGTACTCATAACTCTCCCGAAGTCTCCTTGTGTAGCGCATCTGAAACGAGATCGCTTACTCGTTTCATTTTATGGCAAAGGGCAAAAGGCAGAGGGCAGAAGGTTTATTATTGGTACCCGATCGCTTACTCGTCTCATTTTAATTGCCTCCCTAAAGGAGCGGATCGCTTTTCTCGCTCAAAAAAACTGTTCGCGCTGCGCGCGAAACAAGGGCAAAGAAAACAGAGCAAAGGGCAAAAGGGGAAAAGTGTAAAGGGCTAGAAAGTCCTCGGCTCACCACACACAACACGAAAACCGTTGAGGTCGTTGCGAATCTCCGCATTGACGCTGAGGCGAGAAGCAGAACGGCAATACCAAGGATCGTTGAGCCACGAGCCGCCCCGCAGTATCATTCTATTTTCATTAGCATTCTCATCTACCCAAGCACTTCCATCAGTAGGCGCTCCGTTGTAATTTTCATGCCAGGTATCTTGACACCACTCCCACACATTCCCGTGCATATCATGCAACCCAAAGGCATTAGCTGGAAATCTTCCTACACGGGTTGTTTGCTGATGATACTGACCTGTGGAACCAGAGCCATAAGTATAATTTCCGTTGTAATTGGCTAAATCTGTCGTAATGGTCTCGCCAAAGTGAAACGGGGTAGTCTTTCCAGCACGGCAGGCATATTCCCACTCTGCCTCGCTAGGTAGCCGATACTCTCGCCCTGTTGCTTTTGACAATCGCCTACAAAACTCGACGGCATCATTCCAGGACACTTGCTCTACTGGGCGCTTTGCGCCTTTAAAGCCGGATGGGTCAGATTTCAGGTCGATGTTGACCTTGGGTAAGCTTGCGACGGCTTGCCACTGCGCCTGAGTGACTGGAAATTTACCCATGAAAAAGGGTTGAATAGTAACGGTGTGCTGTGGACTTTCACTATCACTGCGTTCTGGCTCACTCTCTGGAGAACCCATTAGGAATGTGCCACCTGGAATGGCTACCAGTTCTAGCGTTATCCCATTACCTAGGTCTTCAGCAAAGAATTCTGCCCGTTTGCGACTGCGGTTGATGTCACAGGTTCCCTTCTCACCAAACCATCGTGGCTTCTTCACGATGGAGACAGTCGCTACCTCAAATTCAAATGGCTCAGTTTTAATCTTTGCCTGCTTGAGGCGTAGCTCATATTCTGCCTGTTTGGGAGCGATGACTCGTGCTTCGATTTCAGCAATATCCTCATGCAGCAACGCTAGATGTTGTTGATAGTCTCTCAGGTCAGCTTGAGCGGATTCACTAAAGGGATACTCTATCTGCACCGCCTCTATGAGTGCTTGCTCATACTCTTTTAGCTTGCGTTGATACTCTCGAAACGGTTGCAATACCTGAATTTCAATCACTAGGGCTTCTTCGGCAGAAATACCCCATTCATCCCGTTTAGAGTTCAGCAGTTTACGTGCAAAGACAGAAAGTTGACCCTGACCTTGCTTAGCACGACTTTCTAGCTCTTTACGATACTTCAGCTTTGGGTCATCCTTGGGCGACTTTGCCAGCAGAATTTTATGACCTTCCTGCACTGGATAAAATTCTGGTGTCATTGCTGGAGCCGCTTCTCTCACCTTGCTGTTAGCATACTCATGCAGCTCATCAACAGAAATCCAGCCATCATTGTCAAGATCTGCTGCACCTTTTTCGATGCCTTCAACCAGATACCGAGTATAAATAGAGAGTTCCGAGCCTTCTTGCTCAAAAGAGTACTGGGTAGACGTAGAAGAAGTCAGGATTGCTCGTCCCTTACCGCCTAGCTGTTCTTGGACATTCACCGTACCATCATCCTTCACACTCATCCCTTTAGCGATCGCGCCGCTAAAGCAACAGTCCAAAATCACTACCTGTCTCTGAGATTTGCTCTCATTAATACTTTCATGTAATGTACTGGCAGCAACTGCTGATGGCTTAAAGAGTTTCCCATTGTTTTTGTAA
Organism: Symplocastrum torsivum; assembly: GCF_059505465.1. NCBI lineage: Bacteria > Bacillati > Cyanobacteriota > Cyanophyceae > Oscillatoriales > Microcoleaceae > Symplocastrum > Symplocastrum torsivum. The sequence goes on from NZ_JCACKQ010000041.1 coordinate 8,087, forward strand.
GTAGTACGGCTTGACAGGTAAAGCTTACCGCTTTCATCTTTCACCCCATGACCAGAAAAGTAAAACAGCAGTAAATCATCCTTCTGGCGATTGTCGAACAGCTTGTAGATAGCATCTTCTATCGCCTGCCGTTGAGGATTTTTTAGCACTGTGATATTTTCCTCGGCAAAGCCGCCCATTTCTGGGTGTACCAAGACTCGCTGCATCGCCTCAACATCTTTGACAGCACCCGGTAATGGGTTTAAGCCAGGTTCGTACTCGCTGACACCAATCAGCAATGCTACTTTTGTCATTTCGACTGCCTATGGCTTGAGAAATTCCTGGGCTTTCTGATAGGCAAAGTCAAACTCGGCTTGACTACTAGCTTTAATGCTGAGTTCTCTACCATCAGGTGCTTTGAGAGACATTTCAATGGGTTGACCACCTAAGCGATCGCTCAAAAACCCAAACAAAGCCTTAATATTAGCAGGATTCACCTCAGCCGTTAGTATCCCTAGCAAAAATCCTCCTAAGGCTTTTGATCCTTGAGGGGCTTCTTCAATCGGTACTTTAGCTGCCTGTGTAACTCCATCTACCTCTCTAATCTGCGGTAGCAAATTCTCCACTGCTGCGTCCAATTCCTCGTCATTCAAACTTGGATCGGATAGGGAAATCGTGACCTGAATATCAGATGTACTTGCCATGTGACTCTACCAACCGTCCTTAGAGTGTTTCTTACTCTATTCTGGTGAGTTTTAGGAATATGGGGAAGAGGTTAACGCCTACAGTACCATCTACAGTACCACAGGATAAGGGCGCACAGCCGTGCGCCCCTAGGAACGAAAAGAGTGAAAATGGCTATAACTAGAAAATTGTGCGATCGCCTTCCTAACTGCCTTAGCGTTATGCGATCGCTAACTCGCTTATCTAACTTCTCCAGTTATTTTGATTGAAGTTTTAATCTAATTCAATTATCTGAAAAAATAGATTCTGATTCTGTTGAAGTAATGGGTTGCTTTGGACTAGGCGAACTATCGCTTCCACATTGATGAGACTGAGGCAGACTGTCCAAACCTACTACTGCTGTTCCATAGAGGCGATTGAATTCCCGCTCATAGTGTGCCGCAACCGTTGGGTTATCGATCGCAATCAATGTTTCATCATTCAAGTAGTTTCCAGAATTAGACCAGTTAAGACTACCAGTAATCACTAATCTCCCATCCAAGATCGCCATCTTACTATGTACGCCGCGATCGCCTACAGGCGCTATAGGGAATCCAACTGTGGTGATGGGATTTTGCCAGGGTTTGACTTGAATTTTGCTCTTTCTTTTACCTGGCTTAGGACAAACTCCCATTGCATCATAAGCTTTGGAGTAAACCCGTCTATAAAAATCAGGGTCTATTAAAACTTTGATATCTTCCACCCCTTTATCATGTACCTCGCCTAAGGTGTTGCTAATCGTCTGGTCAGAATACACAAACACCGCGATATGCACACTTGATGAGGCTTGCTGTATGTAGAAGGCAATCATTCCATTACTGGTCGTCTGAATGTCTTGTTTTCTTCTCGCAGGTGAGAAGTTAATTGTTATAGTTCCCTCTCCGACAGGAATAGTTACAGGAGGTCTATAGGGCTTATGGATTTTGAATAATCCCTGCCACATATAGTTGAACTCTGACTTAAATGCTTTAGCCAGTTCAGTGTTATCCAAAACAACAACCATATTGTTAGGATTACCCCGACTTTCAAGACTGTTAAAGTCTCCATGCAGGTCAGAGGTAGTTAAGTTTGCACTAGTTATGATGGTGTTTTTTCCATCTACAACGATGAACTTGTGGTGCATTAGTCCACTACCTTTGGTAGCACCACCAGATGTATCATCCCTTATCTCGATACCACTTTCACGCAATAAAGCCATAGCATCACTCGGATATCGCTTCAACTCCTCGAAAGCTGATTTATCATGCTGATTCATTTTTGCAATTACTTCTGGAGTGTAGTCAGCTAAGGCTTTGTTGTACTTATTGTCAATCAGCAGTCTGACTTTGACCCCAGCTAAATGTTGAGCGATTAGTGCTTTAGCCACATTAGGCAGTCTAAACTCCATAACTGCCAGATCTAAGGTAGAGTCTGCCTGGTTAATCGCATCAATAATTTGTTGCTCCAAATTATCTCCCTTGCGCTTGAAGCGTCGATAAGGGTCTTCATAAAGGGAGGATTGATTGTGATTGAAATAAACTTTTACAGCAGGGTCTTGGGGCAGAGGTTGAACTTCGGTTTCTAGCGCCGGTCTAAGGCTGTAGACCAGTAGGAACCCACAGATTATCAATATGACGAACAGGGTTACTCTTGTTACATACCGATACTTGCGACGCAAGGCAGTAAGAGAATTCGTTCCCAATTTCATGCTTGTGTTGTAGTGATGCGATGAGCGTGAGTTTCACCAATCAGCAAACCAATTGATGTTGTCTATCAGTCTTCCCTTTGATAGATGTAAGAGCTATGTAGATATTGCGGAACTTAATCAGGGGAGTCTGATGACCCTAAGTAATTACACGGCAAAGTAATCGAGACATTCAGCTAGTGCAGTGTGGCCAAAATAACTATCCAGTTGAAAAAGGTTAAAAAGCTTACCTTACAAGCAATATTCATAAAAGCCTCCTGCCTTCTTGCACTAGGTTGGTTATTGTCAGCAGTTTGTGACCTAAAACCAGCTTGCAGACAACATCTAGCAGATGGAGAAGACTAAGATTGCTCAAGATCTACCTAAGTCAGGGAAAGTAAAGGCACAGTTATTTCTGATGAAACAATCCAACTGCTGTATGAGATTATTAATTGCCCAATTCTAGAGAACAATTCTCAATGCAGCGCTCTTGAATTAACATGAATTGCAAGCGGACTTGTGTTCGCACCTTGTTCAACTGCCTTAGTTACGGGAATTGATTGCAGGGTAGCAATGGATTGTGAGGTTGTGGGGCGACAACCCATCTTACTGTTTTATGTCGAGAAGAAAGAAGATATTTTCGTGTGGTCATAAAGGGTACGGTCAAGTCTGCCATCGGTGCGCGAATGAGGCAGAACGCGATCGCATCCTTCAACATGATCGAGTGCGGGAAGAAAAACGACAGCAAAAACAGGAATGGGATTCTACCTTTGCCCAAGACCCAATCAATTTAAAAAATCTTCCGACTCATGTAGTAGTCAAAGCCCGTGTAATCATTGCTGGCTTACAAAGCAATAAAAATTATCGAGAATATGGCGGTAAGCGACTCCGCCACAACCGCTGGATTATCAGTATTCCCGTTACCCGCAACTACCGGATGATCTGCCACGACTGCGGTAATCTTTTGCTACCCTACGCCGTCTTATCCCATGAAGACTACAACGTCGATAAACCGGGCGGTTAGCCCTCAAAAAAGAAGCGGGTCACTATTTGTAGCAGAAAGCCGTCAGCTTGTCGCGTATCAGCTTTTTTATTTTCCTTGCTCTCTCTCGCTTGTTTCACACACCTTCCGCTGTACCTCATCTCTCCAGGAAACCGTTAAATATAGAGCATCATTGAAAGCCTAAACAGTTTTGGGATAATTGCGATGCTCGATCCTAGGTAGGATGTAACAGTGAAGCAAAACTAAGGACGGACTATGCCAGGGCGAAGAGATTATATCCTGAGAATAGGAACAGCTAGTTGCTGATGCTTGATCACTCATGCAAATTTATCTAGATTACAGCGCGACAACACCACCGCGCCAAGAAGTCATTACTGCTATGCAAGATGTTCTCACGGCATCGTGGGGTAATCCGTCCAGCTTGCATGAGTGGGGACAGCGGGCAGCAACACTGGTGGAACGCTCAAGAATGCAGGTTGCTAGCCTAATCAACGCACTGGCTGAGTCAATTATCTTTACCTCTGGCGGTACGGAGGCGGATAATTTGGCAATTTTGGGTGTTGCCCAACACTACAGGACACCTCAACATATTGTGATTTCTAGTGTTGAGCATTCAGCGATCGCTGAGCCAGTACGCTTATTGGAACAGTGGGGCTGGGACGTGACACGGTTACCTGTCAACCTCCACGGACGGGTTAATCCTATTGATTTAGAAAACGCACTACGACCAAACACGGTTTTAGTGTCGGTGATTTATGGTCAAAGTGAAGTAGGTACGCTGCAACCGATTCACACTCTCGGTCAGATTGCGCGTACTCATGGTGTCCTCTTTCACACAGATGCTGTGCAGGTTGCAGGACGCTTACCGATTGATGTCCAGCAGCTACCTGTAGATTTGCTCTCGATTTCCAGCCATAAGATTTATGGACCCCAAGGTGCAGGTGCGCTTTATGTCCGTCCGGATGTCGAGTTGGTACCGATGATGTTGGGGGGAGGGCAAGAATTACGACTGCGTTCTGGCACACAAGCAGTACCAGCGATCGCAGGTTTTGGTGTAGCGGCAGAACTCGCGGCGGCAGAACTCGCAGCAGAGACACCACGTTTAATTGGGCTACGAGATCGATTATTTGAGCAATTAGCGGATACGCGGAATTTGATACCCACAGGCGATCGCTTGCACCGTTTGCCTCATCATGCCAGCTTCTCAGTCGTTGGTGGTGGTCAAAACGTTACAGGGAAAACTCTTGTGCGTCAACTAAACCTCGCGGGTATTGGCATCAGTGCTGGTTCTGCCTGTCACAGTGGCAAACTCAGTCCTAGCCCGATTCTGCTGGCGATGGGCTACAGTGACGCAATTGCCCTTGGGGGCATTCGCCTAACTCTAGGACGTGAAACCACAACTGCTGATGTAGACTGGACGGCGATGGTAATCAAGCAGGTTTTAGAACGCCTAATGCCTCTACAATTAGTTGCGAGTCGTTAGTGCTTTCCTCCTCCACCTCATTTGTAAAAAATGGCTCAATTCCCAAACTCTTTAGAAGAAGCGATCGCTCAATCTCGCGAAGCAACCCTTGCTGCCCTTGAAGCAGGCTGCACCCGGCTATCTGTCAATTTGCAGTTTACTGAACTCAAGCAGATGCCAGTTGCCCTACAATTTCTCCCTGTCTTTGAGCAGTTGGGCATTCAGCCAAAAATCCTCTTTGCCGACACGGGTGCGGCTGCCCTTGCCCGTCGTGACTGGACAGACATCTCGTTTCAAATTGACGACGTTGGCACCTCTCGCACACCTGTAGAAAAAAAGATTTTGCCAGAAGACGAGGCGTTTTTACTGGTTGCCCCTTCAGCCGTGGAAGTTGCCCAAGTCGAGAAAATGGCTAACCTGGCAGGCGATCGCCCTTTTATTCTGCTCAATCCCCAACTCGAAGATGTTTCTATCATTGGCATTGGCTACGCCGCACGTCAACTGCGCGATCGATTCTTAGGCACGATTGAGTCCTGCTATTACCTCCGACCTCTTCAGGGTGCCGCTGTTTTGCGTTCTTACCCCTCGTTGTGGCAAGTCTGGCTGGAGACTAATGACGAATATCAGCTCATTGCCGAAGTGCCTCAAAGACCAGCAGGAGAAGAACTTGACCGAATCCTTGCCGAAGCTACCAGCACTGGCACTACGGATGAAGCTGTAGCGCCCAAAAAACCAGGATTCCTTACGAATCTCCAGCGTTTCTTAAATGCCCTAAGCCGATAAATAAAAGGGATAGGCTAGAGTACGGACAATTGAGTCATAAAAAGCACTGTTCCACAGTCATCGGATGACTCTGTTTGAAGAAACTATGCTGCTTTAGGCTATGAAATCTATCACGATTAAGTCTGTGCGATCGCCTTTCATCCTCAGATTCGCAGTGCTGATTTTTTTGTTAGTCCTAGCAGGAATTGGCGCAGTACCTGGTTACTGGACGGGAAATTGGTCTTGGGCAACTCTGCCACAAGTGACTAATCTCAGTGAAATTAGAGAACTCAGAAACACAGGATTAGAACTCCCTGGTTGGAAAACCGTCGAACAAAAAACAGTGGTGATTGGCGGTCATCAATGGTCTGTTCAACAAATTGAGCAAGATAAATCAAAACCAATCGGTTTATTATTGCTTCCCCAAAGTGACCACAAGTCACAACCACAGGTCGAGTGGATCGATATTGATGGATTAGTGAAATGGCAGACGGATTCTTACACTAAAGTCCAGTTTGAAGTTGAAAAATCACTGTCGGACAAGTCTGCTGGAACAGCCAAAGGGACAACCCCATCGGCTAAAGTTGAAGCGCGTTTCTTCCGGGCTTGGACTCAACGGCGAACTGTAGCAGTACTGCAATGGTATGCCTGGTCAGGAGGAGGTAATCCTGCTCCTAGTCGTTGGTTCTTTGCTGACCAACTCGCCCAGTTGCGTCGAAATCGAGTTCCGTGGGTTGCAGTTTGCCTCCAGATTCCGATTGAACCGTTAGGGGATATTGAAGCCTCCCGACCCTTCGCAGAATCTTTGGGTAAGATTGTGCAGACTGCGTTGATGCAGGTGATTTAGTAGTTGTTGGTTGTTGGTTGTTAGTAGCGAGGTTCTTTGTGAAATTAGTTGTAATCAAAGGTATGACTCCTCAACAAACCTTCTACCCTCTGCCTTCTGCCTTTTGCGATCACTATGCGTAGCGATCGCAACGAGAAATGGTACTACAGAAAAGCGATCGCCTTTTCAAGCACGGTCGCGTTAGTGCTAGGTCAAGCTAGTGTCTTGGCTAGAGTTGGGTTGGCTCAATCTGTATCAGGTATCAAAACTCCAGAAACTTACGCCCAGTTACCCAGTCTTTCTCCCGCTAACCCAGATCTTCCCATACCACCCTTAGGTTATCCAGAGCAACCGTTACCGCCTTTAGGTTATCCAGAGCAACGATTGAATGTCGCTCCAGCCAACCAATTTAGCCGCTACCGCTTGGGAGTAGGAGATGCGATCGCTGTTACAGTACCACGCTTCCCTGACCTGAGCTTTCAAAGCAACGTTGATTTAGAAGGTAATATTGTCGTCCCTCTCGTGGGAACGCTGCAAGTATCAGGACTCACTCTAGAACGAGTCCAAGCGAAAATTCAAGCCGGGTTGAACAGGTTTGTGATTGACCCTCAGGTGATTGTCTCACTTGCTGCCTTACGTCCTGCCCAAGTCACAATCACGGGCGAAGTGCTACGACCGGGCTATTACCCACTACAACCCGGTTCTCAACTTTCAGCTGCTTTGCTGGCGGCAGGTGGCACGACGACGACGGCTGATTTACGAACAATTGTGGTACGTCGTCGCTCACTGGCTGATAATTCCTTTGTTGAACAACAAATTGACTTGTTCACCCCTCTGCAAAATGGAACCAGCCTACCGAATTTACGCCTTCAAGATGGCGATGCCGTGATTGTCTCTCAGCTAGAAGTTGGTAATACCAGTGATTACGACCGGAGCTTGGTTTCTCGTTCTAGCGTTGCTCAACAGCAAATCAACGTCCGAGTCTTGAGCTACGCTGGTAGAGGAATTGGCAATCTTACGTTACCGAATGGGAGTACATTTGTTGATGCTTTAGCCGCGATCGCTCCTAACCCCGATAATGCCAATCTAGGACGCATTGCACTAATTCGTTTTGACCCAGAACAGGGCAAAGCGGTCACTCAAGAACTGAATGGGAAACGTGCTTTGAGGGGTGACGTTTCGCAAAATGTACCACTCCAGAATAACGATGTAATCGTTGTCGGTCGTAACTTCATTAGTCGAATTACCTATGCGCTTAGTAACTTTACCCAACCATTCCGAGATATTCTAGGCTTCCTACTGTTTTTTGACTCCTTAAGAGAGAGTGCAACAAATCTCTTTGAACCTGGCTCGGATGATAATGACGATTAACAGGACTAACGCGACTACAAAAGCGATCGCACTGCCATGACTCCCCCCTTTGTTAAACGTTATCTCATTGCTCTCGATCAACATAAGTTGATTGCAGTTGCGAGTTTTGCCGTCATTGTTGGGGTATCAGGAGTTGTCGCCATTCAGCCACCTCCCTCGCCCACTTACAAAGCAGAAGGGACTCTCGCGTACAACACGCCAGCCACATCGTTTTCAACAACAGGGGTGCAGATTCAAGAACAAGGGAGACAACTGACACCAGAGATTCTTCTCGCCGATAACGTGGTGAATGCGGCGGCAGTGCAGGCACGGGTTAAACCACAAGACATCATCCGGAAGCTGAAGTTGAACTTGCCAAAAGAAGGCAAGAAAGATGATGCACCTGTAGCACCTGTCATTGAGATCGAATACACCGCTGATAATCAAACCACAGCAAAAACTGTCTTGGACGTGCTGATGCAGAAGATGGTTGAACAAAGCCGTTTGATCAACTCAGCACGAGTTCGAGCGATTACTGGATCGGTAGAACAACGCTTACCTGAGGCACAAAAAGCACTGAGAAACGCTGAACAGCAGCTAGAACGCTATGATCGCACGGAAGGACCTGCCCTATTTGCTGCCCAAGATGGCACCTTAGTCAAGGAAATTACCGATAGCCAACAACAGCAGCGACAGCTTCAAATCACACTCTCCAGCATTGATGCACAAATCAACAGCCTGGTCAACAAGCTGGGCTTAACTCCTGACCAAGCTTATACCTCTTCTGCTCTGAGTGCTGACCCAATTATCGCCAACCTCCGAGCGCAGCTTCTGCAAGCAGAGACGCAGCTAGAAATTCTCAGCCGGGATTTGCGCCCCGAACACCCGCAGATGGTTGCCTTACTTAGACAGAAAGAGGCGTATGAAACCCTGCTACGGGAGCGAGCGGCTGAAGTTTTAGGGGGTAATGGTGTAGCGGCACCGTTACCCGGTAAAATCCGACAAGATAGTAGCCTCGACCCAGCACGGCAGCAACTCGCCAATGCACTGAGTGGTTTACAAACCCAGCGAGATGCACTTCAACAGCAACTGCAAGCTATAAGGAGAACAGAGCAACAACTCCGGGAACAGTATCAGGGGCTACCCAACAAACAGCTAGAGCGGGGACGACTAGCTCAGCAGGTTCAGCTACAACAGGATTTTTACAACAAGTTGCTGACGGGACTAGCTGATGCTAAGGCTGCTGAGACAGAGGCAGTCAGTAGTCTGAGTGTTGCCCAGGCTCCACAAGTGAGTATTGAGCAAGAGAAAGTAACAAATCCAGCCGTGACGTTAGGCGCTGGTACCTTTATCGCTCTATTAGTTGCTGGCGGGTTAATTCTGCTGCTAGCAACCTTGGATAACACGTTCCATACGCCAGAAGAGATACGGCAATCATTAGCGCAACGTGAGGTGCCAGTGTTGGCAGAATTACCCCTTGTGATGTTTCTCGATCCAGAGCAGGGTGATACAGCGATTTTGGCGAAGCCTGATTCTCCGTATTTGGAGTTCTATGAGCGGTTCCGTAGTAACCTGCGGCGTGTGGAAAATAAATCTTTGAGGGTAGTGTTGCTAACCAGTACGGTTGAGCGAGAGGGAAAGTCGGTGAGTGCTTATAATTTAGCGATCGCATCGGCACAAGCGGGTAAGCGTACTCTATTAGTAGAGGGAGATTTGCGATCGCCTTCCCTCTCAAAAACCCTCAAAGTCGTCTGTGACCCCAACGCCACGATTGAACCTTTACGCTACTACAGTGCCAAAAGTGACTGTATTCGCTTAGTCCCCGACATTGAGAATCTGTACATTATGCCCAGCCCAGGGCCACAGCGACAAGCCGCTGCTATCCTTGAATCCAGCGAACTTCAACAGTTTTTAGAAGACGCTCGTGGTCGCTTTGATTTTGTCGTCATCGACACGCCAGCCCTCTCACGCTGCAATGATGCCTTATTAATTGAACCTCTAACTGATGGCATCGTAATCGTTACTCGACCAGGCTACACCCAGGAAAGCATACTTGCTGAAGCTGTTGAGGAATTAACAGAAGCTGAACTCCCCTTGTTGGGAGCCATTATTAACGGTGTAGATAAGCCTGTTTCTCTGACTACTACTAAAGAGATCACAACAGAGTATCAGGAAACAACCATCATTGAACAAGAAGAACTCGAAAAAGACGATAACATCAAAACTGGAGCAATGCGATTCTGAGCAATCTAATTAGTGGGATTCCAAATGTAATTTCCCTGAGTGTCGATATAACCGTACCTGTCAGCAATCTGTACTGTGGCTAGCCCATTATCGAAGTTGAAAGCCTGATCAAATTTTGGCTCAACTACAATTGAACCGGATTCATCAATGTAACCGTACTTGCCACCAATTACTACTACAGCTAGACCTTCAGAGAAATTTCCCACCTGCTCAAAGTTTGGTGAAATAACAGTTGTTCCTTTTGTGTCAATGTATCCCCACTGATTACCAATTTGTACGCCTGCAAAACCGTTGGAGAAATCAAACGCTTTTTCAAACTGTGGCGGAATGATAACCTTACCAGAGTTATCGATGTACCCCCATTGTTGACCAATTTGTACGGCGGCTAGCTCCTGTGAAAAAATACCTGCCTGATTAAACTGGGGTGAAATAGTCATCTTTCCGGATTGATTGATGTAGCCCCACTTGCCGTTAATCAAGACAGCCGCTAGTCCTATGCCTGTTGGTGTACCCCCGCTTATACTGAAGCGTAAAGCTTTATCAAATTGTGGCTTGATTACAACTGAGCCAGAAGTATCAATATAACCCCACTTTCCATTAAGCTTGACTGCTGCTAATCCGTTTGAGAACTCCGAGGCATCTTCAAATTGTGGCGATATAACTACGTTGCCTTGAGTGTCGATATAGCCACTTTTTCCATCAATCCCTACCTCCGCTCGTCCTTCAGAAAAGCGATAAGCCCAATCAAACTGTGGCTGGATAATCATCTTTCCTAAGAAATCAATGTAGCCAAATTTATTATTAATTACGACAACAGCTAGCCCTTGAGAAAAAGAGGACGCGACATCGAACTTTGGCTCAATTACAAGCTTTCCTGTCGAAGCCATATAACCATACAAGCCATTCTGTTGAACTAGAAACAGAGGGTTAGGTTCTTGCGCTTGCTCTAAGGCAGAATCTGATAGTTGTGAGAGTGGTTCAGGGATTGTTGAAGCTAAGGCTAACGTTTGAGGGAAAGATGCGATCGCACTCACCAAAGCAAGACACAGTAAACCAGAAATTGAGCTTTCAGACTTTAGTTTCATTGAAAGTTTAGTTTAGTCTAAATGATTCGTAAAGCGAGATTCTTGACTTCTTTGAGAAGTCGGGAATCTGAACTACTTGCTAGAAATCAGCTTCTTACTGTGCTTGGACAAGCGACGAACCGCTTTATTTTTGTAAACATTCAACAAGCTCAAATAATCCTCTACTTTTAGCCAAAAATCAGCATTTGCTCCGGTATATCCCCGCTCTCGCTGAATAAACTGCCGCCGACAAAAGCTCATTGGATCTGAGTAGGCTTTGGACGTTGACAACATTGGCTTTGGGCCACACCAGTGAATGACAATTGCTTCGTCATCTTGCACGACGGGCCCAGTTTCCTTGACAGGAAAACGCTTTTTCAGTTCCTCCTGCTCAAAATCTGGAACAATTAGTTGCATATTTGCCTGTCCAAGGCGGATTCTACCTTCATCAGCCGCCCGGAAAAGCATGAAATTCAAGAACCCCATCTCACCATACTTAAAGATTCCGGGATTCTTTTCTGTGAAATCTAGAATTTTACTATATTCGTCCAAACTGAAAATGTCTCTTGTGCCAAAAAAGGTGCCTGTACAAAAATAATCATTTTGATGAGCCTTCCAGTTAAAATCTGGAAAATGTTTTTCTATTTCTGAAACTTCAAAAAAGAACTCTGAAACAAATTCGTCCGAATGACCATAGCAAGGACGGTCAATAATGGCATCAAATTGAGTAAAATCTTTATACTTTAGAACATTTCCCCAGACATTTGTATCAGCGTCTAAAACAAGGAAATGTTTCCAGGGACTTTCCCAAAATGCAATCATCTTAGTTTTTCCCCAGCCAAAACTTCTCTTCCTGAGAAACTCGTTAGTCACTGTATCGTGATTGAGAACACGAACACCATATTCCTTTTCCAAGGAACTGAGAGAAAAGGTTCCATCAACAATCAAACCAATCGGGACATCACCTAAAAAGTGCCTGATACTTGCACAGCAGCCTTTTGCAAATAAGTAATCTTGGTAACAACAGGCAATAATGATGCCAAAATCTTCCATAATTGCTTATCCCTGTTTTGGACGTGATAATCTAGAGTTTTACAACCTCAGATAGATGTTTTTAAGGCAAATTGCGGTGAAACCCTACCGAACTATGGTTGAAGCTCTTGTTATCTTTTGTGTAGCCTCTCGATAGATGTAGCTCTGGTAAGAGCAAAGTGTATCTATCACTTTAGATTGCGGCTACGTTAACTTGAAATACAGCTAACTAGTTAAACCTTTCTCATCTGTAGTTTAAGAGGCGCTGTATCTGATGAACACTTTAACTTGTTGTGGCGACAGGCAACACTTTTGAGCTAATGAACTACCAGCGCCTAGCAGTACTATTAACTTGCTATAACCGTAAGCCAAAAACCCTGGCTAGTCTTCAGGCTCTGTTCAACCAGGAACTCAACGCCGAGGTGACGATTGACGTTTATCTAGTGGATGACGGCAGTACCGACGGTACAGCAACAGCAGTGAGTCAAGCCTATCCTCAGGTAAAAATTCTCCAGGGAAATGGCAGTCTGTTTTGGAATGGGGGAATGCGACAAGCGTTTGCAGAAGCCCTCCAGCAAGACTACGACTACTATCTATGGCTCAATGATGACACCATCCTTTACTCAAATGCCTTAAACACGCTTCTAGAAACATTTCAGGCGTTGGGTGTTCAGGGTGAGCAACGAGCAATTATTGCTGGCTCGACTTGCGATCCCGATACAAAAGCTCTCACCTACGGTGGTGTAGTGCGTAGGAGTCGCTGGCGACCGATTAAGTTTGACTTGGTAAAACCGGATGAACAAGCTCAACCTTGCGACACTGTTAACGGTAACTGTGTTTTTATTCCTAGAGCAGTTGCTCAAGTGGTGGGTAACCTAGACCCAGCCTTCACTCACTACGCCGGAGATTACGACTATGGGTTACGTGCTCAAAAACACGGATGTACCGTCTGGGTAGCTCCAGGATATGTAGGAACCTGTTCACAAAATTATCAACCTGGTAGTAAGGATAATTCACCCGTGAATCCCGGCGAGAGTTTCAAGAAGATTAGTCAACCCAAGGGTTTATCGGTTAGAGAGCAAATCCTTCATCCACTGGAGGAATGGAAGATTTTTGCCCAGAGACACGCGGGTTTTTTGTGGCCGATTTATTGGTTAATTCCCTATCGGCGATTGCTCTGGACTTCACTGCGGCGTAGTCCTCAACAAAATCGAGTAAATGCCTGAACGCTTGGTGCGATCGCGTAGTATCCCGCTCTTGGTTATCGCAAAGCAGCCCACTCTTGATTATCGCCGCTTGCAGAGGTGTTGCACTTTAGAAGAGATTTGCGCTTCCTCTCATATCTCAAGACGAGCAGCTTTTAGGTAGGGTGTTAGTAATACAGGGTAGACCCAATGAACGATATTAATCAGCTGCGTGTTGCTTGGTTAGTTCCTTCGGTAGAACTGGGAGCTTACTGGCAACCTGTTTTAGAAGAGTTCACTAAGGTATTTCCAAACACCATCTTTTACACAGGTCTAGTTTGGCCTGGATTTAATCCTGAACTTCCTGGTGCAAATGTCATTAAATTAGTTGGGGAGATGAAATCCCTAGAACTCACTAAGACAGATGGTTATAGCCGTCGCCTCATGGTGGTTTCTCCCGGTATCGTTAGTTACTTACTCCAATTCAAGCCTGATGTAATCTTTGCTCAGGCTTACTCGCTGTGGACTTTACTGGCATTGCTGTTAAAGCCGTGGGGAAAGTGGAAATTTATCATCATTTACGATGGTAGTTCCCCAAACTCAGACTTTCGTGATTCAAAACTGCGTTCATTCTTCCGACGCGCCATGTCTCGCTACGCTGATGCCTTTGTTGCTAATAGCTACGGTGCCAAAGACTATTTGATTGACGGAGTTGGGGCGAAGCCAGAGAATGTCTTTACCAGAACCTATCTCGTACCCGATGCAGCAACATTGCAGCAGAGCTTGGAGAATGATGAAATAGCTAAGCTACAGCTCAAACATCCAGTTTTCCTGTATGTTGGACGAATCACACCCAGAAAGGGACTCAAATCGCTTTTAGAAGCCTGTTCTCTCCTCCAAACTCAAGGATATGAGGACTACTCATTAGTCGTCATCGGCACAGGAGAGCAACGAGAAGAACTGGAGGCGTTTATCAAAGAGCGTCATTTAGAAGCGCGTGTAACATGGGTAGGCTGGGTAGAGTATGGGTATTTGGGTGCTTACTTCCAGCAAGCTGATGTTTTTGTGTTTCCAACCTTTGAAGATATTTGGGGGATGGTAGCACTTGAGGCAATGGTTTTTGGCAAGCCTGTCTTGTGTTCCAAAGGGGCAGGAGCCGCAGAAATGATTGTAGAAGGGGAGAATGGTTATATTTTTGACCCCTATGACCCGGAAGGTTTAGCGATCGCAATGCGCCGTTTTCTCGATCATCCAGAACTAATTAATTCTATGGGTAAACAGTCTCAGCAATTGATCAGCCAAAAAAATCCCTCATCCGCTGCCCAATCTTTTGTTGAAGTGATTTCTTATGTTGTGGGAAAGTAAATAATTATTCCTACTCGATTAATTAGCTTGTTCTACAAGGTTTCAGGAGTAAAGTGTGAGTATCGTTGTTATTACTGGGTCTGCTGGTTTAATTGGTTCTGAGGCAACCGCGTTCTTTGCCCAACAAGGCTTTGATATAGTCGGAATTGACAATGATATGCGTCGCGTATTTTTTGGCGAAGACGCTTCGACGACATGGAACCGACAACGTTTAGAAAAAACGATCAAAAACCAATATTCTCATGTAGATGCAGATATCCGCGATACCGAAACCATTAACAAAATTTTTAAGCAGTACGGTTCAGATATAGCTTTAGTCATCCATACTGCCGCTCAGCCCTCTCATGATTGGGCAGCACGCGACCCAATTATGGATTTTACGGTTAATGCAAACGGAACACTGAATCTTCTACAGGCAACTCGCCAATACGCTCCTGAGTCTCCGTTTATCTTTACCTCTACCAACAAGGTATATGGAGATACACCGAACCATTTACCGTTAGTAGAACTAGACTCTCGCTGGGAAATCGACCCAAATCATACTTATAAATCAGGTATTCGGGAGGACATGTCAATTGATCAGACAACACACAGCTTATTTGGTGTCTCTAAAGTAGCGGCGGATGTACTCGTTCAGGAATACGGTAGATATTTTGGGTTGCGTACAGCTTGCTTTCGAGGTGGGTGTCTTACAGGACCTAATCATTCAGGAACCCAATTGCACGGTTTTTTAGCTTATTTAATGAAGTGTACCGTTACAGAAACGCCCTACACTGTGTATGGTTATAAAGGTAAGCAAGTTCGCGACAATATCCACAGTGCTGACCTAATTCAAGCCTTTTTTGAGTTTTTTAAAGCGCCACGGGTTGCCCAAGTCTATAACACAGGTGGT
This sequence comes from Symplocastrum torsivum, assembly GCF_059505465.1. NCBI lineage: Bacteria > Bacillati > Cyanobacteriota > Cyanophyceae > Oscillatoriales > Microcoleaceae > Symplocastrum > Symplocastrum torsivum. The sequence continues at coordinate 23,636 of NZ_JCACKQ010000041.1, forward strand.
GGTCGCTACAGTAATTGTTCAATGTTAGAGGCAATAGACATCTGTCAGAAGATAGTAGGAAAGGAACTTAAATGGATTTACTCTGAACAAAACCGTATTGGAGATCACATCTGGTGGATCAGCGATAATAGTAGGTTCACCGAGCATTATCCGAATTGGAAGTTACAATACAATGTCCCGCAAATTTTGCAGGAAATTTATGAGTTCAATGAAGAACGATGGACTAAAGAGGTACCTTGATGATGATCGACATAGCGAAGCAAGATATTCTTGATGCTAAAGCGAATGCGGTTGTTTCTATAGATGCAGGCAAACACAATGTGCTAGGCGTTCGAGTAGATGCAGTTGATTATGAGGCGGCTGTGAGCAAAATTATTACAGCGGCTCATCAACAAAAGAAACTGTCAGTTTCAGCTCTAGCTGTTCACGGAGTAATGACAGGAGTGCTTGATGAAACTCATCGTTATCGTCTCAATCGGATTGATATAGTTTGTCCAGATGGGCAGCCTGTACGTTGGGCATTAAACTTGCTCTATAAAGTAGGAATTCCCGATCGCGTTACAGGCCCGTTTTTGATGTTGCACGTTTGTGAGCGTGCCGCGAAAGAAGGACTACCAATTTATTTGTACGGTAGTCGTCCTGATGTCCTCGAAAGGCTTACTAAGAATCTTTGCGATCGCTTTCCTCAACTCATTATTGCAGGTTCTCAGCCTTCCCGATTTCGGCAAGTTTCCGCTCAAGAAAAACAAGAAATTATTAAAGAAATTCGAGATAGCGGTGCCGCGATAACGTTTGTCGGCTTGGGGTGTCCTCGGCAAGAGGTGTGGGCTTATGAATATGCTGACGAGTTATCCATGCCGACATTGGCAGTTGGTGCTGCCTTCGATTTCCATGCCGGTAACTTGTCACTAGCGCCAGTCCTTTTGCAGAAGTTGGGACTCGAATGGTTTTATCGACTGATGCAGGAACCGACACGCCTTTGGAAGCGGTATGTTTTCTTGAATCCGTTGTATGTCTCGCTCTTTATCTTGCAATTTTTGAAAATAGTCTATTTTGACCCAACTCGCGCCACCCCTCCAGAACAGGAAATGCGGTTTGGTTGAATGCTAAGTGATGTTAAAAAGATTGTTCAAAAGCAGCTAACTAAAGTTAGTGTGTCAAAGGCTTATATACATAACTCGTACAGCGTAACGAAACTAAGTATAGCAATCAGCAGTTAGCTTTGGGCGGTCAGCTTTGGGTCAAATCGCCTCTAGCTAAGGAACGCTCTTCTCCCGTTAATGCCCTAACATTCGTGGCTACTGCTAGAATACCATTTCACTTTGAATATGCTACACATCGACCCCCACCCCCCTTGTAAAGCAGGGCTAATTTATTGTCGTTAAAGATTGGGGAAGATAGGGGAGATGAGGGAGATGAGCGAGATGGGCGAGTAATTTATACTCGCTTCTGAACCACTGGCATCTCACACTAATTGTTAGTAAAACCAAATAACTTTAGATAATTTCTCTAGCATTAAATAACTATAAAATCATTTTTATATTTAATACTCTTATAAAGTTTTAGCCCCGCAGATAGATGCGTTGCATTGAATATGACCTCAAACTATAAAGCAGTTGATAAAACTATATTTTTGAGGAAATAGTCATGGCTAATGAAAAGGGTGTTAATCAAGAAACGCTACCTAAAAAAGAAGTAGGTGCCGATGTTGATACTTACGACAGAGGCATTGTTCCGGCTGAAACGGCAGCTAGAAAAGAAAGAGAAGGTAGTGAATTTAAAACAAGTATAGATAAATCTGATGAAGCAGCTCCCAGTACAAATGATCAAACGGATTCAGAAAGTCTTGATAGTACAGGTGGCTATACAGTAGATAAAGAAGGGCTTGTTAATAACTATGCTATTGAGCCAGAAATGTATGTTAACGAACCCGGAGATTTAAGAGGAAAAGAAGAAGACTTAGAGGCTGAACGGGTTGAGGAATTAGAAGAAGTAAACCAAGACAAGGATGGTGACCTTACCCTTGACGGTGATCAGCGTGGTAAAGGGCCAGGAATGGTTTAGTCTTAGCTGCTTTGCCTTTCATCAGTCAAGGAACTTCTAGAAAGAAACTATCATCAATTTGCGATCGCAAGGGCACGAAATCTCGTGCCCCTTTTTCTTGCTCGTGTTAGCCTCTGTTTCCCGTTACAATAACTTGGCATTGCAGCAAGTTGAGGGCAAAGTAGGATGGCTCAGGCTCATATTGGAATTATCGGCGGTAGTGGGCTTTACAAAATGGAAGCCCTTAAAGATGTGGAAGAGGTGCAGCTTGAGACACCGTTTGGTTCTCCCTCCGATGCCTTAATCGTGGGAACACTAGACGGAACATCAGTCGCATTCCTCGCCCGTCACGGTCGCAATCATCATCTCACACCCTCTGAATTACCCTTCCGGGCAAACATCCATGCGATGAAGCAGTTGGGTGTAGAGTATCTAATTTCAGCTTCAGCCGTTGGTTCCCTTAAGGAAGAAGCAAAACCCTTGGATATGGTAGTACCCGACCAATTTATTGATCGGACAAAGAATCGGGTTTCTACTTTTTTTGGAGAAGGAATTGTTGCTCACATTGCCTTCGCTGACCCAGTATGCAATAACTTGGCAGGAGTTGTTGCAGATGCGGTGGCTAGCTTAAAGTTACCTGATGTTACCTTGCATCGTGGTGGTACTTATGTCTGCATGGAGGGGCCAGCCTTTTCTACCAAAGCAGAATCCCATCTTTATCGGAGTTGGGGTGCAACAGTGATTGGAATGACGAATTTACCAGAGGCAAAACTGGCACGGGAAGCAGAAATTGCCTATGCAACATTAGCGCTGGTGACAGATTACGATTGCTGGCATCCAGACCATGACAGTGTAACGGTGGAGATGGTAATTGCGAATCTGCAACGCAATGCGACTAATGCTCAGAAAGTGATTCAAGAAACCGTGCGGCGTTTAGCTGAGAATCCACCAGTCTCAGAAGCTCATTCGGCGTTGAAGTTCGCGATTTTGACGCAATTGGATAAGGTTCCAGCGGCAACGAAGGAGAAGTTAGGGTTATTGTTGCAGAAGTATTTGTAAAAACGGCGAAGATGGGAGTCCGCACTAAGTCGGTAGACACAAATAAACGACGGTATGTCAACAAATGTTAAGAGACTAAAATCCTCTTCTCTTCTGCCCTCTGCCTTGCCTCAACAGTAAATATTAATGCCGACCTACTTAACCTGTTTAATTAAGTCGATAACTCGCTCAAAATGAAAGTCATTTACCCAATCTGTTAAGGCATGACGCAGAGGAGCATGGTTAGAGGGGATTTGCTCAATTAGGTTAAAAATTTCGCAATCAGAACCTGTGATCGCCTCCTGATAGAGTTGACTTACCCACTCAGCAGGCATTTGGGACAAGTAATCCTCAAGGGGGCGATCGCACAAATTTTTCCCACCTTGGGGTTCACTCTCCGAACTCTTTTGTGCGGGTTCTTCATAGATGTAGCGCACCCCTAGGTATCTGGCTATTTTTCCAAAGATAGTCTCTTCTTGAAAAGGCTTGCTGATAAAATCATCACATCCTGCTGCCAAAACAACAGCTCGGTCTTCCTCAAAGGCATTGGCAGTTAGGGCAATGATGATGGTTTGGGATTGGGGATTGGGAATTGGGGATTGGGAATTGGGAATTGGGAATTGGGAATTGGGGATTGGGGATTGTTGGTTCTCCCCATCTTTCCATGTTCCTCTCTCTTTTTCCCTCGATTTAATCTGATGGGTGGCTTCACATCCGTCCATCTCTGGCATCTGCACATCCATCAAAATTAGGTGGGGTTTCCAAGTCTCCCATAAAGCGATCGCTTCAAGCCCATCCTTTGCTTCGCGCACCTCAAATCCCGTTGAGGTCAGGAGTTTGACGAGCAGGAGGCGACTCACTTTAACATCGTCAACCACCAAGATGCGATAGTTAGGCTGGTCAGGCGATAAACCAATAACACGGCGAGGCTTCTGGGGTGTCTGTACTTCCTGGGACTGAGCAAGACAAAGTGGAACATCAAATTTAACAATTGTTCCTTTCCTTACAGTACTGCTGACGCTAACGTCTCCTCCCATCAGTTGCACGAACTGTCGCGTTAGGGGTAAACCCAATCCCGTTCCCTGCTGAGATTTTCGACCTGTCTCTGTTTGTTCAAAGGGTGCAAACAAAAGGTGCATTTCTTCAGGGGCAATGCCAGAACCAGTATCTTCTACGGCAAAGTAAAGACGGGAATTGGGAATTTCTTCACCATTCACCATTCCTGATTTGCCATTCGCCATTGCCACCCGCAACATAACCTTACCTGCATCAGTAAATTTCATGGCATTGCCAAGAAGGTTAATTAAGATTTGACGCAACTTGCTTTCGTCTGTTTTGACGTATTGGGGAACGTCTGATGCCCGATCAAAAATTAGCTGGATGCCTTTAGATTGGGCTTTGAGTTGGAACATCTCTTTAAGAGTATCCAGCAGGTTGTACAGGTCAAAGTTCGTTTCCTTCAGCGTTACTTTGCCTGACTCAATTTTGGACATTGCCAAAATGCCGTTGATCAGTTCCAGTAAATGCTCACCACTACGACTGATGATTTCCAAGTGTTCCTGTTCTTCGGTAGAGCGCGAGGGACTACGGTTCATCACTTGGGTAAAGCCGAGGATCGCGTTGAGAGGAGTACGCAGTTCATGACTCATCCTAGAGAGGAATTCACTTTTGGCACGATTGGCGGCATCGGCGGCATAGGCAGATTCTTTGAGGGCATCTTCTGTTAGTTTGCGCTCCAACTCCGCTCCAGCTCTTGCTGCAAAAATCTTTAAAATGTGGAGACGTTCCGACGGAATGCCTCTACCGTCAGGAGCGGCGATCATTGGCTTAATATCCATCACTGCCAAATGACCTAATATCTTCCCGGAGGCATTAGCTAACGGGATTCCAAAGTAGCTTTGTGCGCCTAATCTCACTAACTCTAGATTGTTAGGAAAGAGCGCTTGTATATCTTCGGGGTAGTAACAGGTTGTTCCGTGTAGAACTTCATGACAGGGATTGCCAGCAATGGGGTACTCGAAGTTCTCACTAAAATCATTGCCTGTCCAATACGCTAGGGTACGAAGTCGGGTTTTGGACTGATCGCTCCACTCGGTAACAAGGGCGTATCGGACATGCAGTAACTGAGCCAGATAGCGGACACAAGAGCGAAAGAATTCATTGCCAGTTTCTGAAGCTGTCCCTTCCACAATTAATTGCAGTGCTTCTTCCCGTTGTTTGCGATCGGTAACGTCGGTTAGGGTACCTGTCCAAGTCACAGTACCATCCGGCAACGGTTCTCCTGGCAGCGAGTAACCTTGAATCCACCGGACTTGTCCATTGGTGTGATGGATGCGAAACTCCTCGAACCATGGCTGATGCTGCTTAGCCGACGCCTTAATCGACTCCTCCACGCGATCGCGATCGTCCGGAAGAATTTGATTCCACTGCAACGCAAAATCTTCTATCAACTGTTCTGCGGTATAGCCTAAGAGTTTGTAAGCGCCTTGGCTCATGAAGCAATACTTTTTCTCCCCTTGAGGACTCAGCATGAATTGATAAACCGCACCGGGCATCGTGTTCAGAATTTGGCGTAGCATGAACTCGCTTTTGTACAATGCCTCTTCTGTCTGCTTGCGCTTAGTGATATCCGATGCTGTGCCAGTTGTCCCGATGATATTTCCCTGATCGTCCCGCAGGGGAATCGCATTAACCATTAGGTAAAGCAGTCTGCCGTCTTTAGCGAGTTGCCTACTCTCATACTGGAATATCGACTCTTCATTAAGAAGGCGTTGGAACAACTCTAGATCTTTGGCAATTTGCTCAGGTGCCTCGAAATCAGCGAAGAGCCGATCGAGCATTTCATGGGGTTCGTAGCCATAAATTTGCTTAACAGCTTGGTTAACAAAGGTATAGCGACCCTCTACATCAACTGACCAAATCATGTCCTGGGACGCTTCGACCAATGCGCGATACTTTTTTTCGCTTGCAATCAGTTGTAAGTTTTTTTCTTCTAATTCCTGAGTCCGGCTTTTAACTAATTGTTCTAAATTCTGGTTGTAGGCTGCAAGTTTTAAATTTTGTTCTGCTAATTGTTTCTCTTGGAAATAACTGCGAACTGCTTCCTGGATCGTTAATCTTAAGTCTTCATCCTGCCAAGGTTTTGTGATATAACGATATAGATTACCCTGATTAATTGCATTTCCCACTGATTCAAGGTTAGCTTGCCCAGTCAGCATTATTTTGATGGTTTTGGGTGCGATAATGTGGATACGCCTTAATAATTCATCCCCTTGCATTTTGGGCATTATACAATCAGCAATGACCAGAGCAACTTCATAACTATCGGCTAGCAATTCTTCAACTAGCTCTAAAGCCTCTTCACCATCAACCGCTGTTTCAATGAGGTAGTCATTGCCAAATGATTTTCTTAACTGAATTTCAAGACTATCAAGGATGGTTGGTTCATCATCAACACAAATAATAGCAGGTTTAGTCATATTGTTCTATCCCAGAATTAATCGTTTCAATTAATTCCTCACTCTTCCAAGGTTTTTGCAAGCAAGCATGAAGCTGGGCTTCTTTTGTTACTCGCTCAATAGCGGCTTCATCAGCTTGACCTGTTAAGAGTATTTTAATAATCTTTGGAAATTTTTGATGGATATTAATGAGAAATTCATCGCCTCGAATACCTGGCATTAACCAGTCTGAGACAATTACGATAATCTCAATGTTGTTATCTTGAATTTCTTCGATGATTTCTAGAGCTTCAGCAGCACTTTCTGCAAACTCGTAGGCGTAAGTATCAGCAAACGCTTTTTGGAGTTGTATCCCTAGACTCTCTAGGACTAAAACTTCATCGTCAACACATAGAATTGCTGCCTTAGACATTGGGACGTTCCTCTGTCACATTAATAGGTAGTGATAGAGTAAATGTAGTTTTTCCAGGCATGGACTCTACCTCAATGGTTCCTTGATGCTTATCAATAATCTTTTTAATAATATACAGTCCTAATCCACTTCCTTCACCAAGGCGCTTGGTTGTGAAAAATGGCTCAAAGATTTTCTGCTTAATCTCAGAAGGAATTCCCTTACCACTATCAGTAATACTAACGAGAATGCTCTCTTTATGTTGGGTAACATCAATCCTTAAAGTCCCTCTATTATCCATAGCTTGCAGGGCATTGTGAATAAGATTAGTCCAAACTTGATGAAGTTCGTCAGCATAACAGAGTATCGAGGGTGATGACTGATAGTTTTTAATCACGTCCAGACCCTGTTTAAGTTGGTTTTGATATAGAGTCAGTACGGTTTCGATTCCGTCAGTGATATTCGCTTTGACTTTTTCACCCGTAGGGTCGTAACGGGCGTAACTTTTCAAAGCAAACACGACTTTGGCAGCGCGGCTTGTAGCTGTGCTGAGGTTTTTTGTACTTTTTTGGACGCTAGCAAGTTGATAAGCTGTATCTAATAAGATTTGACTTTCTGGGTCTTTTAATAAGGGTAATAAGGGTTCAATTTCCTCATAAATTCCCAAAGCAACTAAGATACTCGCAATTCCATCAGCATTTTTAATCGCTTGTTCTTCTAGCTGTCTTGTCAAGCCTCGTTTAAGTTGGCGTTTTTCTCTGGTAGATAGGGAGTTCTCTTGTTGGGTAGCGTTGTGGAGTAAGGTAAAGAAATCCTGCTGACGTTCGGGGGAGAGTTGTTGCAAAAACTTGGGTAGCTGTTCGAGTTGTTCGGTAAAGAAATCAGCAATATTTTCTACGGAGGCGTGAATAACTCCTAGAGGAGTATTGATTTCATGGGCAACTCCGGCAATTAATTGTCCTAGTGCTGCCATTTTTTCCGATTGAATCAGTTCTTCTTGGGTAGCTTGAAGATGGTTGAGGGTATTTTTCAGTTCTTGGGTGCGTTCAGCAACTTGGATTTCTAAGGTGTGATTGTATTCGGCAATCAGTTTCTCCGCTTGTTTGCGTTCGGTGATGTCAGTGAAAGCCGCGATCGCATAAGCAACATTCCTATCTTCGTCATAAATAGGCGTTCCCCAAACTTCTATCGGGATTATCTTGTCGGGTTGGTGGACTTCCATATCATCAATGTTGACACTCTCCCCTTGTAAGGCACAAAAGACCGGATTGCGCTGTTTCGGGTAGATTTGCCCACTGCCTGCAAGATAGAGTTGATAAGCCTCTGGCAATTGTTCAGGGTTGGTATTATCAATTACACCTTTGCCCAGTAATTGCTCAGCCTGAGAATTAACATAGTAAGCTTTCCCCTTAGCATCCGCCACAAATACGCCGACTGGCATCGCTTCTAGTAATTGAGTCAACCTCCTTTCACTTTCGCGCAATTCTTTTTCGCGATCGAGTACCTCACGGTAGAGTTTTGCATTTTCAATCGAGATGGCAGCTTGGGAGGATAAGAGTTTTAAGACTTCTAACCTGTTAGAGGTAAAGGCTTGGGTGGTTAGATTATTTTCTAGGTAAACAATACTGGTGAGTTTGCCTTGATTGATAAGAGGAACGCACAAGATGGACTTGGGTTGATGTTCTTTGATGTAAGGGTCAAATGTAAAGTTCCCCTCATGAGTCGCATCATTCAGGACGACACTTTCATGGGTACGGGCAACATAATTGATCAGGAGCAATGGAATAGACTGGCTATTCTCAACCGGAATTGACTGCAATACAGTAATGCGATCGCTATCTATCGCACCTTCAGCTTCTATCAGCAGTTTTCCCTGACTTTCCAAAATCAGGTATCCTTTTTGCGCCCCCGCATTCTCAATCAGAATCTTCATCAAGCTAGATAGCAATTTATCCAGCATGATTTCACCAGAAATCGCTTGGGACGCTTTCATTACTGTGGCTATATCTAAGGAGGAACCCGAACCCGTGGTTGTCAACCTTGTGGTCGTTTTGGCATCTTTAATTCCCAGAACAGTTGTAGCCAACAACTGAGGATATCGCCCCTCTAAATCTTTTACCTTAGCCGTAGCCCCCCATAGCTGATAGCAGTAACGTGCTTCTTGCATATAGGCTCTAGCACTCAGTTCTTTCCCTTTGGATAGATAGAACTTGCCAGCAAGTTCATAAGCGAGGGCAGCTTCATGAATGTATTCGGATTTTTTAGCAAGGGCAATCGCCTTATCGTAATAGTCCATTACTAATGCATCTTTCCCAATAACTCGACATCGCTCGGCTTCTACCAAGTTATATCTGTGCAGTTGATTCATGGGAGCATGATGCGCCCATTTTTTCATTTTCTTCTGATTGGCTATAACCTTTCTATTATGGTGTTTTTGTTCTGACTTCGGCGCACTAATATACAAGGCAAGCCGAGTTAAAGAATCATAGAAATAGCAGCAGGAAACAGTGAAGGTTCCGGTAGCACCGTCTAGATACTGCTCATTTTGAGCGGCATTTAATAATGCTTCAGGATACTGCTCGAATAGGTAACAGAGAATTAGCTTATTTAAGTAGACGTAACAAAGTGAGGTTCGGGCGTTAGCTTGAATTAGTAGCGGCAAGAAAGTCTCTTCATCGCAGGCATCTCCAATTAGGCAGTAGGGATTTGCAGCCCGATCTAACAAGTTAAGAACAGCTTGATGAAATGGCTGATGCATATTCAACGATTGTTCTTGCTTCAATTGCACCATCACCTCACTGTAGGCTGCCATTTGAGATTCAATCTCCAACAAATTCTTGCCACTTAGATAGGCATTGAAGCTATAGACGAGAACAGCATAAGCAGCATATTCCAAATCTCCAGTTTCCAATCCACTTTTGTAAGCCTCTAACAAAGGTGGCAATGTTTCTTTAACAGGTATCTTCCAAGAACCAATGAAGCCAACGGAGACAAACAACGCTTTTGTTTTGAATTCTTTAGCATTCAATCGCTCCACTAGCCTTAACGCTAGTTGACCAAATTCATACGCTGATTCAATATCTCCGACAACCCCACACAGAATTAATCCATAGATAGCGTAGGCATAGACAGACTCAGAACAGTTACCGTGCTTCACAGACAAAATTACCTGCTTAAACGCAATTAAGGGCAGCAGTGTCGGTGCAGCAATAAAGGCTGGTGAAACTATCTTTGACAAAATACGCAGTGCTGCCAGTTTATAAGGATCGCTCATCTGGCGTAGATTGGCTAAGTCTGAGATGCGCTTCCCTGCCAGAACTGACTTGGTTTCTAGCAATCCCATTAAGACATTTAGCTTGTTGGGCAGTTGGGGGAGTCTTACCCCCAACTGCCTCAAAATTTCTACTCCCGTAGCAACTGCCTGCTCTAGCTTAGTTTGGGCAATCAGGGCGAGAATTTTTACTTCAATAACTTGCGCTTTGTCCAGCACTGTTTTTGCTTGATTTCGCACGATTTGAACAAATCTCTCCATCTGCTCAAAATCCCCACTGAGGTAAGCCGCCTCAGAAGCCTCTACATATAGTCCTAGTGTCAAGTCATACTGTGTTTGCCAGCCTTTTTCGCCCAACAATCTCATGCCAGATTGCAGGTAATTGAACGCTGGCTCATATGCCGCCGATGCCTTCGCTTTCTTGCCCGCTATGAGATTCAACTGAGCCACGTCATCTCTTTGGTGCTGATTGGAGATGAAGTCAATCCCAAAATTCAGTTGATTAACAATATCAAAAATTTTCTCATCTCGCTGCTCAGAAAGAGTATTTTGTAGGAGTAGTTGTCCAATTTCCCAATGGATGATTGGCTTGTCCTGTTCCGAAATTAGAGAATAGGCGGCTTGCTGAATTCTGTCATGAATAAATTTGTAGTCGGGTAATTGGAAAGGGGTTGTTGGTAATTGGATGTTGGGGGATTCTTCCTGAATGAGAGCTAATTCTAAATCTCCTCTATTACCCAGAGGCATCACTAAAGTTTCAGCAACGGCTGCATACAATTCATTCACTGTTTCTCGCAGTGATTTTTGACAACTCGCGGCTAGCATTTTCAAGTCAAACTGATTGCCCATACAGGCAGCTAGCTTTAACATTTTCTGTGTATTCGCTGGCAGCTTTTGAATCTTGAGTGTCATCAGTTCAACAACGTTATCAGTGAAACCCTGCGCTTGAATCTGCTCTAAATCCCACTGCCATCCTCCTTGACTTCCTTCCTTCCCAACCGGAGGTATACTCAGGAGGGACTGAGGCGAGTTAAACTCTAACAACTTTTCTGTATAAAGAGATTTGAGAAACTCATTCATAAAGAAGGGATTGCCACCCGTCTTAAAAAGCACTAACTCGGCAAGGGGTTTGGCTCTCTCTTCAGAGCAATTGAGAGTATCTATAATCAGTTCAATGATGGTAGGCAAGTCCAACGGTGCCAGGAAAATCCCCTCGACAATTGCCCCAGTTTTGGCAATCTCCTCGATTGTTAACATTAAGGGATGAGCCGCAGAAACTTCATTGTCTCGATACGCACCAATTAAAAATAGTCCGGGCTGCGAAGTATTCATCAGCAGTTGCATTAGTTTTAGTGATGCACCATCTGCCCACTGCAAGTCGTCTAGAAATATCGCTAAGGGATGCCCAGAATGGGTAAAGACTTGAATGAAGTTCTGAAATACTAAATTAAAGCGGTTCTGGGCTTCTGTCGAGCCTAGTTCTGGTACAGCAGGTTGCTTACCGAGAATTAATTCCACTTCAGGAATGACATCAATAATCACTTGATTATTGATTCCTAAGGCGGCTAAGAGTTTCTCCCGCCAAGTATTAAGCTGCGCTTCACTCTCCGTTAATAGCTGTTTGACTAATTCTTGAAAGGCGCTGACGATAGCACTGTAGGGAATGTTACGCTGATACTGGTCAAATTTTCCTGAAATGAAATAGCCACGTTTTTCGGTAATGGGTTTATAGAGTTCCTGCACTAAAGCTGACTTTCCGATGCCCGAATAACCAGAAACCAGCATCAATTCACTTTTGTCCGAAATTACTCGTTCAAAAGCAGTTATTAACCTATCAATTTCTTGCTTCCTTCCATAAAGTTTTTGCGGGATTTGAAATTTATCAGAAATATCTTGAGTACCAAGAGGAAAGGGTTCAATCTTGCCAGTTGTCTGTAACTGGGTTAAACATTTCTCTAAATCTGCTTTGATTCCCCAAGCACTTTGGTACCGCTCCTCCGCCGTCTTTGCTATCAGTTTCATCACAATATCTGATACAGCTTGAGGAATTTCCCTATCTTCTGCTCTCAACAAATGGGGTGGCACTGGCTGTTTAGCGATATGGCAATGCACCAACTCCAACTCATCACTGGTTTCAAAAGGCAACTGTCCTACGAGTAGTTCATAAAACGTGACACCCAGCGAGTAGAAGTCTGTGCGGTAATCTAGAGAACGATTCATCCGCCCCGTTTGTTCGGGCGACATATAAGCTAAGGTGCCTTCTAAAACATTGGGATTTTTCAAAGTGGTATTTTCACGGTTCAATTGAGTGGAAATACCAAAATCTATGATTTTGATTTGTCCGGTTTCTGGATTAAAGACGATGTTGGAGGGGTTAATATCTTTGTGGATAATATTGCTGCTGTGAATATCACCCAAAATCTCAGCTATCTTAATGGCGATATTGAGGAATTTTGGTAAGGATATGACAGGTCTTGTCCCTACACGTTCATTCATTAATTGCTTTAAGGATGATGCGCCAAAATCCTCAAGAATGATGACTAAAGTCCTCTGATAGGGTTCTAAATCATAAGCCTTGACCACACCTTCCAGATTTAGATTATGGGTGATTTCATATTCCTGCCCATACAGGGTGAGTTCATTGGGAGTGGGATAGTCTTCTTTAAGTACCTTGAGGATAACGGCTTTGTTGTCCTGTTCTCGGATACCTCGATAGACCAATGAGTTGGCACTTTCATAGATTTGGACAAGAATCTGGTATCCGGGAAGGGAAATCATTGCTGTCACCAATAAATAGATGGTCTGGAAAACATGACTACTGGAAGTTTAGCTGTCTATTTCCAAGGGTAGGGGAGTAATAGGCAGGGATATACCTGTATTGTCGCCAACTTGGAATAATTCGAGTCCAGCCCCTACGGAAGTAGCTTGGTGTGGTTTAAAATTTGATATGCCTGGTTGGGGCTGTATTCATGGCTTGTCCAACCATTATTCTGTAGGTTGCGATCGCAAGATAATGAAATCACTGCTCGGTGTTTTATTTGCTCCCGCTATTGTTTTGTTAGGAGCAACACAAGCCTTCGCGGCTATCAAGACAGAAGTTGTTGAATACAAACACGGCAACACTGTTCTCGAAGGCTATTTAGCATATGATGATGCCATTCAAGGCAAGCGTCCCGGTGTTCTCGTTGTCCATGAATGGAACGGCTTGGGGTCTTATGTCAAAGAACGGACAGAGCAATTAGCAGAACTTGGCTATGTTGCCTTTGCAATTGATATGTATGGCAAGGGAATTAGACCAAAGAATCGAGAAGAGTCAGCCGCACAAGCGGGTATCTATCGCTCTGATCGTCAATTAATGCGATCGCGTGCTAATGCTGGTTTAGTCGTGTTGCAACAAAACCCCCTTACTGACTCGCAACGAATTGCTGCAATCGGTTACTGCTTCGGTGGTGGTACAGTCTTGGAATTGGCGCGTAGCGGGGCCAACATTGCAGGTGTTGTCAGCTTCCACGGCAACTTGGACACTCCTAACCTCAACGATGCCGAAAATATCAAGTCAAAGGTGCTAGTTTTACATGGTGCTGATGACCCAAGGGTTCCTGATGAACAAGTTACAGCGTTTGAGACAGAAATGCGTCAAGCTGATGTGGACTGGCAACTCGTTGCTTATGGAGGTGCTGTGCATAGCTTTACCAACCCTGAAGCAGGGAACGACCCTTCAAAAGGCTCAGCTTACAATGAAGCCGCCGATAAGCGCTCATGGGAAGCGATGAAGCAGTTTTTTGTGGAAATATTTCAGTAGATAGTTAATTGATTTTCTGTACTACAAGCGATCGCATCAGCAAAGCAAGCGAAATGCCCCTGAGTGCGATCGCAACATATTCTTTTTCATCATCTTATAAAGCTTGGCGACGCAGAAAGGGAAGAAGCACCTCGCTAACCTTTCCTGACCAATGCTCCTGAGGATAATGCCCTCCTTCTTCTAGTGTGACTAGTTCAGCATTCTTGAGGGTACTAGCAAACTGCTGCGCCTGAGCCAAGGGAAGCCAAGGGTCTTTCATTCCCCAAAAAATTAGGGTTGGTTTTTCCCAGTTGGCGTAACCGGATTCAATCTCTGCCATGGACGGCTTCATCTGAAGATTTTGGATTGTCGCTAGCAAACTGCGACCTACATCTGAGCTTTTGAGAAAGGGTTTACGATAGATGTCCAAATATTTGTCTTCAATTTGGTAACGGCAACCCGCTTCTAGGGTTCGGTCAACTAAGAGTGGGTCTTGCGTCAAAACATCTCCAAGTAAAGGTAAACCCCACTGTTGCATCTTCCAAGGTAACTTCGCTGCTGAGGATAGAGGTGTATTGAGAATGGCAAGGCGTTCAATCTGGGTTGAGTGACGTAGCGCATACTGAAGCCCTATTGAGCCGAGAAATCCCTGAACGACCAAATAAAATCGTTCAATTTCAAGTGTTTTAAGGAACTCTGCTAAAGCGTCGATGAAAGCATCGGGTGTGTAAGCAAAGTCTCGTTTATCGGGTTTAGCGGATAAGCCAGAACCAATCCAGTCAGGTGCGATCGCTCTAAACCCTCTTTCAGCTAAATCTGGCATTAGCGCAGACCAACAATAACTCTGGGAAGGCAACCCGTGAAGCAGTAGCACTGGCAGCTTAGCACTTTCGCCAATTGGCTTCGCTTCCCGATAGAACCACTGCAACGACCCGACCTCTATGACTTGTTCACTAATTGCCACTTTTAGTTCTTAACCCTGTTTATCGTGGTTTGAGCTTACCGCTCACGGGGATATAAGAGCAAGCGTCTTAAGTTGCGAATGCAGCAGTTCAATCCAAAAACTGCCTTTATAATTCAATCCAAACCCTTAGTACGTGATAGGAGTTGTCTTGAGTTGAACGCAGCAGAACAGGCAAAAGGTTTAGAAGTCACCACAAAGATTGCTGCCGTAGTAAATCTTTTCAAGTCTGAGTTTCCCGATGCCAAGGCAGACTTGAAACCCTGGAAAAATGATCCGGATACTCAGGAGTTGGTCGATCCCGATTCTATTGACATTGGCTTTCACCTCCCTGGCTGGAGTAGAAAGTTCCAAAGCCGCAGTATTTTAGTACAAATTAGGCTTTTTGAAGATCCTTTGAATGGTTCGCGACGCGCCATTGGTATCGAAGCGGCAGGCTTTGACTATCGAGGCAAAGCATGGCGACTTTCTACAATTAATGATTGGCAGTTTGTTGGAGACTCTGAACCAGCAGCGGAAGTGAAGGAAAAGCTTAAGCATTTTTGTCGGCAAGTTTTTGAGTTATTCAATTCCAGCAAGGAAATTTAAATGCATATCAGCTTAGTTAGTTCTCGTTCACCTGTGTTTAAAACTACAAAAAAATATTTATGAAGCTGTAAGTATTACTACATTGAGCCGTTAACCTTATTTTGCATCTTTTTGATATGAAGGCTTGAACACAATAAAAATAGTTTAAAACTGACAGATTTGAAAATTTGTCAACACCAATTGGGTATAATCCACTGGGTAGATGCTCGATTAATTTCTGTTAATTAACTTGGTGGAAGTATTCACTCAACAGGTTTATGCTGACATCACCCAAGCCTCTAAAAGATGTATTCTATTGCCCAGAAGAATCTAATTTTTACTCTCACTGCTTAGAAAATTTAGTTCTAAATCAGTGTGATAGCCCTAAAGTTATTGTTGAATTTGGTTCTGGAGATGGAAGTCCAGTCATTAATTCCTTAATGAGAACAAGGTTTAACGGCACAATACATGGATATGAGTTGAATACCTTAGCCGGAAAAATTGCCGAGTCAAATATTCAGGAGTATGAACTCACTGATCGATACATAATTCATAATTCCTCATTCTTCGATGCCGCTTTACCCAGAGCCGAGTATCTTATCTCTAACCCGCCGTATCTGCCATCAATAGATGACAATATTTACCAACCTCTATTACATGGAGGTAGGGATGGTTCAGAAATGGCTAGAAAACTTTTATCGATGGGTTATGAAAACTTACTACTTATGCTTTCTAGTTACTCGAATCCAGAAGGCTTAATTAACTATGCAATAGCAAAGGGCTATTCTGTTGCTAGTTTTCTCGTCTCGCCTTTGACGTTTGGCTATTATAGCTCGGAACCAAAAGTCAGGAATATGATAGAAGAGCTACGCAAAAACAGGATGGCTTTTTATTCAGGAAATATCTATCTTTTAGCTGGGGTGGTGTTTAAAAAGCAGTCTGAATCTAAGACAGATTTATCGGCTGAGTTAATCCAGATAATGACATCTTTGTAAAAGATGATTTGGCAGTAGAGCTTAATTTATTAAAAGGCGATCGCATCTATAGCAATCCTGTTTTAGTTGTGAAATGCCAGCGTCTCAAATGCCCGATTTCTCCAAGAAATCGGGCATCTTCAGTGCTTTTTAAGGGGGATTTAGAGGGAGCGTCAATTTGTTACATTCTTTTTTCTATTTTCAAGACAGGTCTAATGACAAGGAACAGTGAATCTAAAACATTCAGTTGTTTTTATCTAGTTCAGAAAAGTCATCTGAGTTAAAATCAGCAGGAAAAATAAAAATTTCTCTCCCTTCGAGTTTGGCATTACGGTACAGCTCAATAGCCTTTATCAAACGACAGTATTTGATAGGAATCCATCTGCCACTGTAATAGTAGATGACGACTCGACTCGTTATGTACTCATCCAGTGGGAGTGGGTTTTGCCACGGCAGAGGCACAGAATCCCTCCTAATATATAGTTCGATATCTACTTTTTACATAGCAGGTGCATCTCAAGAACCATCTTGAGTTAGTTGTATTTCTTATTGAGTTTGTGTCTATTCAATTGTTGTTAATCTTGGGAAGCCGTGAAAACGGTATCGGGAGGATGTCACCTCTTCAGCCCTGAGCTTAAGTTAGGGTACTGACGGGAAAACTCGTGCGCTACGTTGTTACAAACCCAAAGCCCTGTCGCAGGATCTACATTGGGACGATTTTGGCTAGCTTGTGGGAAACAACCAATGCTAACGGCTTTTTCCAGCAAACTCCAAAATTCCTCATTTGGGTTTTCTAGCTTTATATTCGCAACCTCTCTAGAGCCAAAGCCAATCCCAATCTCCTTATCCGGTAGAATTGACCGAACAAACTGAGCATTGCGATCGCGTATTGCTTGCCGTAGGCGTTGACGAAATTGTGCAAACTCACTTCCTGGTTTAACTTCGTCTGTCAACCTAACGCGCTGATGCGGAAAACCATCAAGCTTGGCTGTACTAGCTACTACGGCTTGCTTCGGCTGAGTAGGTAGCGTTGTCTTTGTAGAATTCTCTTGATCAGGTTTAGTAGCTGCAATAGGAGAAGACGTTGCTTCTATCTCTTGAGACGCTTGAGGTGGAATTGAACTTGTCTGTACAAGCGTTTGCTCTTTTGGCGTACTCTGGCGAAAGACAGTAGCGAGACTCACACCAGTAACTGCTGAAAAAACAACAGCCCCAGCAACAAGTAAATGGAATTTTTGCATAACTAATCCGGTGCTGAATGCTTTGTTTGACCACACTTTTTAGGTTAGTGTTTCCACAAAGTTGCCTGGTATCTTGTTAGATTTGCATCTGTTATAAGTTACAAACTTTTGCTGTTCAGATTCCCGACTTCTTGAAGAAGTCGGGAATCTTAGCGTTTAAAATTCCTATATATTTATGCTGATTAAAAATAAATTATTAACTTCTATAACAATCACCTAAAGGTTGATAATATTCTTTTTGCTTCTACTATAGCCTCTATCCCTTTCTTCAAAAATGCTGGGAGTACTACAAGCTAAAGGACTCCCAGCAGACTGAAACTCTACTTTTCTTCCACGTACATTTCCGGCTCAATGGCAAAGTTATCAAGTCTTCCTGACTCGTCAATAACGTAGCCATCTGTTGTTCTAAGTCCGCTACCTTCTTCTTGTGCCTCTAAAGCCTCAACCTCATGGATGCTTTCTTCTGGGTCATTATTAGAAGGAATTACTGCATCTGGGGCATTAACTGCCGTTGTCTGAGCCATTTGAACTCCAACATGATCCCCTGGTGCGCCTCTTCCCGGTTCGGCTTCTACGGGATCAGTTTGTGGTACTACGACTTTATCTGGTTCGCTACTCATAGGTTTTTCTCCAACTTGTTTATAGGCTTGACCGTAGCCTGTAATAACGCTCACAGACCAATTAAACAGTCAAATCGTTGCTACGAAGATACCGCAGTTTGTATCGTGCTTAACTCTTTCGAGAGGATTAAATTGTTCAGCACAGTAGGAGGAGATTGATTGAATGGCGAAAAGAGAGATGAGGCATTAAATGCCTTTCCCAAGAGGAGAAGAAATCAGGAAGCGCCTATCGGTGTCAATGCCTTTGTCGCCCTAGATTCCTCGTTTGTCAGCAATTGGCTTTGTCGTTACAACTATTGTGTCTCTGATTCTTCTAGCTTAATTGCCAAGTCTATCAAGAATCGAGCGTAGCGGATTGTATCGGTTAACCCCCTCTCTGTGACTGGATAGCTGTAGCGGGGAAAACTTTCGTTAGGGTGCTGCCATCGCAGCCATAACTGTCTGTCAATGACTTTCGTGTTGATCAACCAGCCTCGGTATCGGATGGGTTTCAACTGCAAGCCGGTGTGAAAATTATCTAAAGTCACTGGCTGTTTGTCTCTAGTATGTTTAGTTTTTGTTCAGGTTTTAATCCTACCTAACCTCCGCTAAAACATAGATTGATTGCAGTTTCCAGCGTTGGGTTAATAATTTTTTTGTGGAATCTAATATTGAATTCGATAACACTTACTTAAAGGCGTTTGTCTTTGTTCAGTGCTATTTTTATTTAGTGACTTATTTTCAATATACTCTGAGTGTACCTGAATAATTTGAAATATTCCATATCTTTAAGGCTTGTAAAGAAGGCTCTTGCAGGAACCTGAGAGTGTAGCAACACTCTCAACAGATTTTCATTGGTTGCTGATGTCCTTTTGTTTGTCTTCTGATGAGGCAGGTGCTGGTGAGAGCGTTTTCTTAGCCAGCTTAGTTGTATAGGTTACCGCACCAACTGTTGCACATAAACCAAAGATTTGCAGTGCCATTTTTCCAGGAGTATTGCCGCCACTAGCTAAGTTGGCGCCTGCTGAACCAAGATACACATAAAGTGCAATGACTGGGAGCATTCCTAACCAGGAGAAAAAGAAGTAGTGCCAAAAGTTAATTTTAGTGAGGCTAAAACCGTAATTGAGAATATTGGAAGGAACAATTGGGGAAAGACGGGTTAAAAAGACAATCTTCCAGCCTTTTCTACCAACAGCTTTATCAAGTTCGGTAAATTGGGGACGTTTGGCAATCCACTTTTTTAAAGGTTTCCGGGCAACAGTGCGACCCAAGAGATAGCAGAGAGTTGTTCCCAAGATGTCGGCAATCGAGACAACAACAACTCCTTTAAGAAAGCCGAATAACGTGCCTGCCGCCAAAAAAAGAACTGCTGCTGGCAAACCAACAACAGTCGTAATTATGTAAATCAAAATGAATGCCGGCTTTGCCCACGGCCCAAGCGAGACAAGCCAATGCTTGATATGAGTAAGCCAGTCCTGCAGAGGTAGCAAGCTGAAGGCAGCGATCGCGATCGCAATACCAATAACGGCAAGTAGCAGCCAAACTTTTTTCTTCGCGAGGAAGTCCCTATTCATTGATGTGTTCGACTGCGCTCAGAGTATTAGTTAACTAGCACTCATTGTAGACAAGCTTTTACTGGTGAGTGCGCCTAACAATCCCTCGAACAACTTTATACCATCTGTACCACCCAACAGGGCATCTGCTGCCCGTTCTGGGTGGGGCATCATCCCCAAGATTTTACCTGTCGGGTCGCAAATTCCAGCAATGTTGTTGACTGAACCATTTGGGTTGCCCATATCGTCTGTCGTACCCGTTGCGGTACAGTAGCGAAACAGGACTTGACCGTTATCTTCTAAGGCTTTGACGGTATCAGCATCGGCATAGTAGCGACCTTCACCGTGAGCAATAGGGAGGGTAACCAACTGCCCTTGTGAGTAAGCAGATGTCCAGGGAAGGTCAGTGCGTTCTACTTTGAGCGGAACGCGATCGCAAATAAAATGTAAATCGCGATTCCGAACCAGTGCGCCAGGTAACAGCCCCATTTCAGTTAACACCTGGAAGCCATTGCAGATACCTAGGATAAACTTACCCTGCTTAGCGTGTTCCCTAACTTGCCCCATCACAGGCGAAAATTGAGCTAATGCTCCACAGCGGAGATAGTCTCCATAACTAAAACCACCGGGAATCACGACCACGTCTATGTCAGAAATATCCGTTTCCTCGTGCCAAACCATGCGGGTTGGTAAGTCGAGTAAACTTTGAGTAACATACGCCACATCGCGATCGCAATTGGACCCTGGAAAAACCACAACCCCAAACTTCATACCTACACCCCCATCAGTGTTGCCACTTCAACTAAATCAAACCGATAATTTTCGATCACTGGATTTGCCAACAATCGGTCACAGATGCGGTCAAGTTGCTCCCGTGCCTTTTCTTCATTGGCAGCCGTTATCATCAGCTCAATATACTTACCAATGCGTACCTGCTCCACATTTTCATAACCCAACTGCTTCAGCCCCGACTCGACCGCAACTCCTGCTGGATCTAAGACTGAAGGTCGAAGGGTAACATAGATCCGCGCTTGATACTTGAAAATCACTCTTCATCCCCCAAATTCAAACAAGCCCTGTTTAAAGTTTGAACTACTAAGTCCCCAAGACTTCAACAAAATTGTAGGAGACTAAAAAGAAAGTCCATGAAACTCCAACGCACGCGCTCCCAGGCTCGAATTCTAAACTTACTCACAACTCTGAATCGTGCTGTTTCTGCCCAAGATATCTATGTTGAGTTACGCAACCTTGACCAGAGTATGGGTCTAGCTACAGTTTACCGCGCCCTGGAAGCCTTGAAACTTGAAGGTGTCGT
Organism: Symplocastrum torsivum; assembly: GCF_059505465.1. Taxonomy (NCBI): domain Bacteria; kingdom Bacillati; phylum Cyanobacteriota; class Cyanophyceae; order Oscillatoriales; family Microcoleaceae; genus Symplocastrum; species Symplocastrum torsivum. Next base: position 44,831 of record NZ_JCACKQ010000041.1, read on the forward strand.
ACAAGTGCGGACACTTACCAATGGGGAATCCCTCTACAGTGGCGTACAGCGTGATCAACACCACCTTACTTGCCTCAATTGTGGTGAATCGATACCTATTGATGAATGCCCAGTACATCAGTTAGAGAATGAGTTGCAGGATTCCCACCAATTCAAAATTTACTACCACACCTTAGAGTTTTTTGGATTATGCGATCGCTGCGCCGTGGCGAGTGATACCGAGACAGCCGATTCAACTACTCATCAATAATAAGAAGAATACAGAAGTGGCTGTGTTCAGGAGAATCCTAAAGTTTGGACTTGCCTCTCGGTTTGGCAACCTCCCTTTGAGCAAGAGCCACAATCCTTCAGCCTCGTCTTCAGTGGCTTCCAGTGAGGTGGGTTGCGAGCGCATGTAAAGAAGTATTCACCTTCTTGTCGCACGACAATCTAGACTTGGGCTAAAGTAGCCATTAAGTCGCAGAAAAATCATCAAAAATAAAAAATCAAACCTGAAAAAAGAGCGGATTCTTCATTTTTCCTCTTGTAAAATTAGCAAGCAACTGCAAGCCTATTGGATCAAGCTGATGCGACAGATTAATTTTTTGATTATTTTTGCTGTGTGTTTGGCTCTAGTTTTATTCAGCTTAGAAAACAGTGAACCTACAGCAATCCGAATTATTGAGGGCGTTCAGGTTCAAGCCCCCTTGTCTATTGAACTGATTTTTGCAATGGGAATTGGGGCAACTCTAGCTTGGATCTTCAGCATCTGGACACGACTACAGCAGCAACTAGATGCCCGCCGAGCGATGCGGCAGATTCGCTCCAAAGAGGAGCAAATTGAGAAGCTAGAGCAAGATGTTCAACGTTACAAGGCAGAAATTGAAGAGCAATTGCCAGCATTATCGGCATCTAGACCCCTGACAGAAGGGACACTGGCAGAGCAAGGTTAAGATTGATTAATCTCATCCCATGCTTCTTAAAGACCCACCCATGTCTCTTCCTCATCAAATATAGTGTTGCAGACTACTAGTGGCAGTACGTGATGACTGGAACACCTGCTCAAGAAGCGATCGCTCTTCTCATTGACTTGGCACAGCGAGGGGAAATTAACCCTTGGGATGTCCAGGTTATTGAGGTCATTGACCGCTATTTAAGTGAACTTGGCTTGGGAAATGATGCCGAACCCGGACACCGTGATACTGACTTGTCTCAGTCTGGACAAGCATTTTTGTGGGCATCAATGCTGGTTTTACTCAAAGCCGATACCCTCGGACGGATGGGAGAGGCGGACGAACCAGAACTCACCGAGATAGACGACCAAATCGATATGGTGGGCGAAATGCGCTTGCCACTGCATCTAGAACGACATCTACGCCGTCGTGCTGCCGCTCCGCCACCCAAAAGACGCCCTGTAACACTCCAAGAGCTGATCGATCAGTTGCAGCAAATAGCAGCACAACTGGATGAAACGCCCTTGCCTCCTCGTGCCTTACGTCCCCGCGCTCAATCTCGTTCTCAAGCAGCCAAAGCGATCGCTCATTTGGCTCACGATGAAAACTTGACAGAAATTGCCACAAGACTAGAAGTCTTTCTTTCACGTCATTGGCAAGAGATCGCAGCGGGAAAAGATTGGCTGAATTTAGATCAGTTGTTAGAGTGGTGGACGTTGTCTCCTATAGCATTGGATGAAGCTGATTCTCTAGCCGCCCTGTCAGCAACCCTAGCAGGGAATGGGAACTCCGAACCGGATAACCATGTGGCTCTAGGTGAAGCGATGTCCGAAGGGCTTTATATCCCATCCCACGCTAACACTTCCCCCGAAGTGGCTGTTGAGGCAACTGAAGACGGAGCAAAAGACCGAGTTGGTGTCTTTTGGGCACTACTCCTGTTATCGGCTCAGTCCAAAGTAGAGTTATCCCAAGAAGAGTTTTACCAAGACTTAAAAATCCGTGCGCTGTAATGAATAGACAATGGGTGTGTTGATCTGGGATTAGGATTTGAAGCTTGGGCAAACTGTACTTTGAGGGAGAACTGTTCTTTAGTTCCCCGTACTGCAAAACGCAGAACTCGTTCAAGGGAAGGTGAGCGATCGCAAATCGGCAACCCGTTTATGTGCTATGCACAAGTAAAGGTATCCGTTTTGTGTCAAAGCTTTGCGAACGCTGGTGTTCGCCTAGCCGTTCGCCATACGGTACTCTTCGGAGCAATTAGAGTTAACTAATCGTCTTGAAGAGGAGCTAGTAGAAACAAGTCTGGGCATTGCTCTAACTCTCTGCTAGCGCATTGTTAGGTTGCTCTCGCCGTTCTTGCAAGTCGGGGGATTAGATCGACTATCTCTCCTGATTATCAGGATAAGTCCATCAACCAATCCAACGCACTAGCGACGGACTGGTTAAAATCAGACTCAATCGACCAAACCAAAAATGTGTGGCCTAGGTTAAGGAACAAAAATTCATGAAAGCCATGATTCTGGCGGCTGGTAAGGGAACTCGCGTGCGCCCCATCACCCACACCATTCCCAAACCCTTAATTCCCATCCTGCAAAAACCAGTGATGGAGTTTTTACTAGAACTACTGCGACAGCATGGTTTTGACCAAGTTGTTGTCAACGTCAGTCACCTCGCAAACGAAATTGAAAGCTATTTCCGTGATGGACAGCGATTTGGTGTCCAAATCGCTTATTCGTTTGAAGGTCGAATCGTTGATGGTCAACTCGTCGGGGAAGCACTCGGCTCGGCGGGTGGGATGCGGCGCATCCAAGACTTTTACCCGTTTTTTGACGATACTTTTGTCGTCCTTTGCGGTGATGCTCTCATTGACCTCGATTTGTCGGCGGCGGTTAAATGGCATAAAGAAAAGGGATCGATCGCTACGATAGTGACGAAAACCGTGCCGCAAGAGCAGGTTCCCAGCTACGGTGTCGTTGTCACAGACGAGACGGGTCGAATTAAAGCTTTTCAGGAAAAGCCTTCGGTTGAGGAAGCTCTCAGTACCAACATCAACACAGGTATCTACATCTTTGAACCAGAAGTATTGGATTATATCCCATCTGGTAAGGAATATGACATTGGTGGTGAGCTATTTCCTAAGCTTGTGGAAATGGGAGCGCCTTTTTATGCCGTGCCGATGGAATTCCAGTGGGTGGATATTGGTAAAGTCCCAGACTACTGGCAAGCAATTCGTAGCGTCTTGCTGGGAGAAGTTAAAAATGTATCGATTCCAGGACATGAAGTGGCTCCAGGTATCTACACAGGGTTAAATGTCGCCGTAAATTGGGACAAGGTTGACATCACGGGGCCTGTTTATATCGGTGGGATGACCCATATTGAAGATGGAGCCAAGATTATTGGACCGACGATGATTGGTCCTAATTGTTGGGTATGTAGCGGTGCAACTGTTGATAATAGCGTGATTTTTGAATACTCTCGTTTGGGTGCGGGAGTTCGCTTGGTCGATAAGCTAGTGTTTGGACGCTACTGCGTTGATAAAACTGGGGCAACCATTGATGTCCAGGCAGCAGCTTTAGACTGGCTGATTACTGATACCCGCAGGAGTTTACCCTCCCAAGAGCCATTAGAGCGACAAGCGATCGCAGAACTCTTGGCAAGCGAATAGTTAGTTGTTAGTGGTTGTTAGTTGTTAGTGGGTAAGCTGGGCTAAGAAATCTACCAGGCTTAAGTTTTGTGACTTAGCACTACCCATCTAACAACTACAACTTCCTTAGCCATTCAAGTATGTGTAACTACCCAAGCTCTGCTCGTATTTTTGCAGGAGCAGTCGGGATTCTTCGAGGGTAATGCGTTTTTCTTGCAAGGCTTGCTCAGTGCGGCGGCGGACGCTCTCTACTAAGTCCTCAGCATCGTACTGTACATAACCCAAAACTTCTTTCACCGTGTCGCCCTTAACAACATGTTCAATTTCATAGCCTCTAGGCGTTAATTGAATGTGAACAGCATTTGTGTCACCAAACAAGTTGTGTAAGTTGCCCATAATCTCTTGATAGGCTCCAGCAAGGAACAAGCCTAAGTAATAGGGTTCGTGAGAGTGGGAATTAGACAGTGGCGTAGGGCTAGGCACTTTGTTAATTTCCAGCCCCTGCTTCCCTTTTTTGGAGTCAAGAGACTGCTGTATACTCGTCAACGGGTGAAGTTCTAGTACCGATTTAACATCTCGCAGGTCAATGAATTGGTCGATCTTCCCATCGCTGTCACAAGTAAGATCAGCGAGGATACCTCGGCGTGTGGGTTCTTCATCCAGCCGATGGATGGGCATAATTGGGAACAATTGGTCAATTGCCCAAGAATCAGGTACAGACTGAAAGACAGAGAGGTTGATGTAATAAATCGATGCCATGATTTTCTCTAAGTCTTCCAAGTCATCGGGAACGTAGTCCTGAGTTCTGGCAATTTCGAGAATCTTGTAGCAACATGCCCAGTACAACTGCTCAGCTCTTGCTCGTTGGGTGAGGGTTAGGTACCCGAAGCTAAAGAGGCTTTTGGCTTCGTCGTTGAACTGAATCGCGTCGTGGTAAGCTTCCTGGTAGTTCTCCAGGTTGATATTAGAGTATGTCTCCCAAAGGTTGCGGATAATCAGATGTTCTTTTTCCTGAATCGGTGCAGGAGTCTCAGCTAGGACATCACTGGTGCTAAGAACATCGAAGATTAAGACAGATTGATGGGATGCGATCGCACGACCACTCTCACTAATTAGCACTGGCGCTGGCAACTGACGACCATCACAAGCTTCCTTGACCTCAGCAACAATATCATTGGCATAATTTTGCATATTGTAGTTTTTCGAGGCATGGAAGTTCGTTTTAGAGCCGTCATAGTCGATCCCTAAACCACCACCAACATCGAGATACTGCATATTTGCCCCTAATGCACTCAACTCGACATAAATCTGACTAGCTTCTCGGATTGCCTCTTTAATCACACCAATCGCAGAGATTTGGGAGCCGATGTGGAAGTGCAATAGCTGCAAGGAGTTGAGCATTCCAGCACTTCGCAGTTGCTCAACGCAGGTGAGGATTTCCGGAATCGTTAGACCAAATTTAGCGCGATCGCCTGTAGAATCTCCCCAACGGCCTGTGCCTTTGGTACTCAGCTTTGCTCGAACTCCCACAACGGGTTCAATTCCTAGCTGTCGGGTCGCATCAATTACGAGCTGCACTTCTTCTAACTGCTCAATGACGATGATCGGCTTGTGTCCGATGCGCGTCGCCAAGAGAGCCGTTTCGATGTATTCTCTGTCTTTGTAACCATTACAAATCAGCAGAGAGTTGGGAGTATTCAACGTTGCCAGGGCAATCATCAATTCTGGTTTAGAACCCGCTTCTAGACCAAATTGGACAGGTTTCCCAAACCGAACCAAATCCTCAACCAAATGCCGATGCTGATTGCACTTGACAGGAAAGACCCCTTGGTAAGTACCAGGGTATTTGTAACGAGCGATCGCTTTAGCAAAACAAGCATTTAACCGCTCAATCCGGTCTTCCAAAATATCCGAGAAGCGAATCAATAGCGGTAGTCCTAGGTTGCGCTGCTGTAAGGCTTCTACGAGTTCTAATAAATCTAGAGAACCACCGCGATCGCCTTTGGGTGAAACCGTAACATGACCAGCGGCATTAATCGAAAAGTATGGCTCTCCCCATCCCTGAATTCGATAGAGTTTCTCACTCTCCTCAATCGTCCAGGATTTGGTCGAGGCTGAAGGCTGCCGATGGGTTGTCAGTTGTACTTCTGGATTTGCCTCTGATTGTGTCTCATTGCCGTTAGCGGACTCGGCGCGTGGCGCGTTACCGATTTTGGGTGTCAGCTCTACCCCCATTATTTTGTCTTACCTTCTAATACTGTCTGTCGATTGTCACTCTAGCGCATCTAGAGATTACCGAGAGCATAGTTAAGATCACCTGCATTCAAGTTGTATTTCGCTGTTGAACCGTTAAGGGGAAAGGAAGTCTTCCTTTTCCTTTTGACCTAAAGTAGACAATCAATTTTGCCTTGCTATTAGATAGGTCATTAGCTTATTACAATCAGATTTTTGGAGCTTTTTTTAAAATTGGTGGGATCGGGTAGCTATGCTAAAATTCCGTCATCATGGTGACTGCTATCAAGTTTGGTCATTTTCATAACTTCGTTTATCAGCTTGGACTTAGGGTCAGCGGTAAAGATATGAGGAATTATGTCTGTACCCTTGACAACAGCTAAGGGATAAAAGCGACAACTTACTAAACGAAGTGTAAAACAGGCTTGATATTATACCCTGTACAAGTGCAATTATTTGCATTCTTACTTTTATCCTGACCGTCAAGGGCATCAATGCTCAACCCATCTAACAATCCTTCCGAACAGCCGCAACCTCGTCTACCACTGATCGAGCGGCTAATCCACAACTCTCCGCTTGTATTTTGGGGTCTGCTTTGGGCAGTGCTATTCTCAGCTGGTGGCTTCGCGGCTTTACGTCTTTTAAGCGCTGGGCCAATTGAGGAGGCATCTGCACCTGCACCAACTGCCTCTACCATTCAAGAAACTCCTGTTTTGCCACTGGTATCTACACCAACGTCACCTCTCACCACTGTTCCCCAATTCACAGCTAAACCGGATTTGCCACTGTCGTTGATTGGTGCTGTTGCTCTTGGCTGTGCGGGTGGTTCTTTATTGATTACCCAAGCTCTGAGACAAACGACTAATCGTCGCAAAGCTCCGAAACGTTTAAAATCTACTGCGAATAGCCGCAAGAAACGGCAGAATCCTTCAAAAAAACGCCGTTCTACTTCCACAACTAAGCAACCCGTTGCGTCTAAGCCCAACTTGGTAGCTTTAGAAAACCAACTACCAACAATCGACAACCGTCTGGCTCAAGTAACAGTATTACCCCCGGAGGAGAGCCATCCTCTAGATGGAGGTAAGCAAAACCTTGCTGATTTGATGGATTTACGCAAGCGTCAGTCTCTCGCTTCGCTAATGCGTGGGAAGTAGTTGTTGGTTATTTGTTGTTGATTATTTGTTGTTCAGCCAGTCATCAGGGTGCATCCGATCTATGAGCCAGTATTCTTTCTAAAACCAACAACCAACAACAAACCACTAACTTCTCACTGCTAAAAGCGATCGCCAGTCTTGAATCGCTTTTTCAGACCATAGCCAATTCTTGCTCAAGGCATCAGATTGAAAGTTAACTGGGTCATCGGTCATGACTTTTTGGCGCAGCTTGAGTGATTCATTCGACAAACGCGATCGCTGCTCGGCTGGTAGTTGTTGGGCGGATTTCCACATTCCTAGGGCTAATCCGGCATAGGTTGTCAGCATTTCTTGTTTAATTGGCTCTGTTGCAGCAGTTGTTGCCCCTTGCTGGGTTTCGCTCTGGTTCAGTGCCTCCCACCATGCATTATTGGCTCGCTCATATTCACCCTCGGCATAGTAAGCAAATCCTAGTGCGTTGAGGTAGCTAGAAGATTTGGGTTGTGCCTTGATTGCTGTTTCCCAATACCGTCGGGCATCACTCACCGCGTAGTCTTGGTTACCTGCTTGAATTGACTGCCAAACCAAACGTCCTCTTAAGAAACTCACGACCGGGTCTTCAAGTTTCTCATTCGGAACAACGGCAAGGGAAGCATCTGCGGCTTGCAATGCCCCTCGATCCAGTAGTGCTTCTACTGCCTTTTGCCCTGCGACAATGTTCCCTTGACTCAGTTGTTCAATGGCAATGGCTGTTACCTTCGCGGTGTCAGCTTGTTTCAAATCTCCCGTTTGACTAAGGGGAACAGTTGGCACATTGGCTGGTGGTTGAGATAGTTTGCCTAGGCTTTGCTCTCGGTTCTGGAAGAACCAAAATCCCAATAAAGCGATCGCAATGACACCAATAGCTCCAAAAATAACCCACAGTTTTGGGAAACGTTGCCAGTTTTGATGCCAACCCGGAAAACCTGGTGTCTTGCCGGAACCCCCTCCAGTGGAGTTTTTCAGATTCTCAGATCGTTCAGATAACGATTGTGGTGTCTGAGTCGTTGGGGTGATTGTTCCTGATTCCGTTGGTGCAGGAGACTGATTGTTGACGGGATACCTTGGCGGTTCCAAATCACCTGTCTCTGAAGTAACTGGAGGCAGACTCTCGATGCCAGTGCTTGTTTGCCCTAGGTTACTACTTGTAGGCTTTGGATCAAGCTGTCGTAATAAGTCCTGAATAAAGGCACCGGGATCGTCCGCGTCTAGGTCATCCTGGTCTAAATCGTTAACAAAGTCCTCATCCTCTGCTAAGTCTTCCGACGATAGTCCATCTAACTCCTCTTCAATCTCTACGTAACTGGGAGGGATACGTCTTCCTGTTGGTGGTGTGAATAGGGCAGCTTGCGGATGTACAGACAATGAATCGTCAGGAGGATCGGCGATCGCAAAGAGTTCAGCAATTGTTTGAGCCGCGTCATCAACTTTTGTCAAGAAGCCATCAAATTCTGGATGCAGATAAAGAACTGGTAATGCCCAATACAACTGATTTGAGCCATAAGCAGAAATCAGTCCTTGCCGTGCCCGACTGAGACTGAGGTCAATTGGATAACCCTGATTGAGATTGCGGTAGAGTAGCCGCGTGAGAGTCAGCGCCACCTCATCAGGAATCCGCTCTGCCATTGCCAGAACGCCAGGAATCCCCCGTGCTACTATAGCTTCGGCTAGATTACGCTCTTTTCCATTTGCCCGTTCTGATGGGGCGGTATAGGCTCCTCGGCAGGAGTTAAACACAGCTAGCTGGACACCGTTATTAACCAACAATCCTGCTAAGTCAGCACCGTTAAGGGTTTCAGTTAGACCAGTTTTGTTGCTAACTAAATAGACATCGCCGCCAGAGTCTCCTAAATTGCTATGACCTGCGTAGTGGAATACTTGATATTGACCCTGTTCTAACGCTTGGGTTAGCTGTTCGCGTCCTGGCTGCTCCAAGATGGTTAGTTGAATCGCAGGGAGTTCATTAGGGGAACGGCTGCGGAGTTCTGCTTGCAGTTGACTGGCTTCTTCTGCCAACTCCAATGTTTCTTGGTCACTGGGGCTAGCAATAACCATCAAAATTTTTAAGGGTTGATGTGATCCCGAAGGAAGCGCCTGTACTGGACTTATCCGCCCCGTACTTAGCTGGTAACGGGAGAAAACCACATCAGTTCCCGTTGCTAGAGGGCGATCGCCTGCATACAGAACTTCCCAAGGGAGGCGCGGTAGACGTTTTCCTTTCAATCCCAAGCGTAGCCGCAAAATCGATCGCTGATTTTGGGCGATCGCTTGTGCCATCATCCAGCTATCTCGCAGACTTCCTTGGAATAAAGCATTATAAAGTTGCTGACCCAATGCCACCAGATTGAGAGACGATTGACTGACTGGTTCCTCCCATTCCGGCAAATAAAAAAGATCATTAGTAAAGGCACTATTACCCTGCAACACGCCCAAGAGCGGGTCATTCATCAGTTGCTGTGCCTGAGCTAACCAATCCTCCACAGGCCATTTAACTTGCTCTTCTGCCAACGGGACTCCCGGCGCGACTCGTTCGATCCGCACCAGATATTCGTCTTCCCCTAAGGGAGTCACAGAGATGTGGAATTCCTGTGCCACTGCTACTTGGTCAATCTTGGTTAGTTTCAAGGGCTTACGCTCACGTCTATGAAAAACGTTAAGGATTCAGTACCTCTGTCTATTCGTAGATTGATTGAACTGACTGAAAGTTTCCCATTTTTAATTTAAATTCTCTCTCCGAGTGATAGTCAATTTCCGATCTTCAGCGGGTGACTTGTTCTGGATTTGTCCGGATAGGTAGCGTCACCGTAGGAAGAGTGGAGTGGTAGATGCACCCTGATTGACATTCCCTAGCTCACCGGTTTGAGCTGGGGATTTTTTTTGAATAGAGGCGTAAGTAAGAATTAAACCTGAAGTTCTATAAAACCTCTCATTTAACAACTGTTTTAAATATTGTAAGGCGCACATTGATCTTGCGCCCTACCCATTAAGACGAAGGAGAACTGGAGAGAGGGCAAACTCTTGAAGCGATTGAATCAACTATCGAGTGTACTTACCCTCTCCCCGGCTTCTTCTGTCAATCCAGCACCTTAAAGGACTTCACCTCTAGCACTGGGCCAATCATGGCGAAGGTCATGACATCGTCTCGCACCTGCCCTTCGACCTTGACTTTCAGGTCTGATTTCTTCAACTCATCCGGGGCATCCTTGAGTTCATAGGTTTCCCCTGAGTCTGTAACCAGTGCCCAGGTACCTGGTCCCATTCCTTTGCGTTCGACGACACCCGTAACGTTAATACTCATGCAGTTTGCTCCTCTCCTTTCGAGGATAGATAGGCAAGTCCAAAGCATAGGAGGGCGTTGGCAACTAGGTACAGGCGAGCAACAACGCCACTACCCAGCCACATAACGCTGGGTGACACCACTGCACTCACGGCTAAACAACTGGCGACACCAAGAGCAGATCCAATTGCCACCCACTTCCATTGCTTGTGACCCAGTAGTAGCGCCACCAAGATAAAGGGAATCAGTACACTGGCAAAAATGGGGTTTAACATACTGCTACCTTGAACAGCGCTACCTAGTTCTGGAATAGAACTTCCCATAACTCGGAACGGCCATTGGGGCAAGTCAAAGATATAGAAGCCACGCAGAAAGAACAATCCAGAACTACCACCAACCAACCCCGTGGCAAGCGACCAACTCCAGCTAAAGGGGAAGTAATTTCGCAGGAACCAAGCAAGAAGGTAGGAACCGATAACCATACCAATTTTTGGTAATAGCATTATTGTTCCACCATCAATCCAGAAGCGAGGATTGAGATATCCATTGTCTCGCACCCAGCGGAAGAAGTCGCGGATGGTAATTTGACCACGCAGAGCAAGTTTAACGGCGGCTGCTGCATCTAGATGACCGGAACCAAAGTGATTGAGAGGGTCTTCCTGGACAGCTCGTGACGATTGCTTTAAGACACTCAGCACTTCATCCGGTTCTGTGATGCCACTTGCTTTTACGAGAGCGGCAACCCCAGCAACGTGGGGTGCTGCCATACTGGTACCTTGATAGCCAATAAAGACACCTTCTCCAGTTTGCGGGTCGATGGTGTTTTGCAAAATTTTACCCGTTTCGCTACCACCAGGGGCTGAGATATCTACACCAGCGCCGAAGTTGGAGTAGGGGGCTTTGATACCAGCAGAATCTAGAGCTGCAACACCAATTACGTGGCGATAACGAGCGGGGTAAGAGGCGGAATTTTGGTTGGCATTACCAGCGGCAGCTACAATCACGACACCTTTTTGGTAGGCATAGGCGATCGCTTCTTCCATCAGCTTGCTTTCACCAGCACCACCCAGGCTCATGTTAATGACATCAGCCCCATTGTCAGCGGCAAAGCGAATCGCTTCAGCAATGTCCGCCACCGTACCGCCACCACTTGATGCCAGGACTTTTAAAGGCATGAGAGTGGATTCATAAGCGATTCCAGCCACACCATAGGCGTTGTTCGTGGATTGGGCGATCGTACCCGCAACATGGGTACCGTGGCCAGCGTCATCAAATGCCTCGATCCGGTCGTTAACAAAGTCGTAGCCTTTGACAAACTTAGTAGTCTTCAAATCTGGAACGGGGCTGATGCCAGTGTCAATCACGGCGACAGTGACACCACTTCCTTTGGTATCATCCCAGGCTGATTCTATATTGATGCTCCGTAAGTTCCACTGATGGCTATATTCCGGGTCATTTGGAACATCAAAAGTTCGGTAGATGTAATTGGGTTCAATAAATTCTGTAAGCTTACCGATGCCTAATTTTTTTAGTTCGTCGATTGTTTTGCGATCGCCTTTGGCAATGTAAACATGGTCAGCAGCTGAAAATTCGCTATTCAGACGTGGCTCAAGGTTGTACTTTCCCGCTAGCAAATTGACCTTCGCTTCAATCTCAGCCTCTGGGACATTTTCCCGAAAGTCCAACACAATTGATTGAAACTCTCCCTGAGTGGCTAAGCCTTTGAAGTTAAACAGGGCAAAACCTAGCCCTAACACAAACAAGCAAATAATGAAAAACTTTCTCATGGCAACTCGTCCGCTGTCGCGCCAGTGTAATCACTACGATAACTTATAGGTCTTAGCTTCAGTGAGAGCGAACCACACTAACTTTTAGGTAAAGCTATTAGACCTCTTGCAAAAGTCGTCGCTGGGGTACTATGGGGTCTGAACAAAAGC